>JAGDDC010000247.1 GCA_017958245.1 Lachnospiraceae bacterium | reverse complement strand
CACTTGTGAACAACCCGGTCATCCTGCTCGCAGACGAGCCCACCGGGAACCTCGATCCCAGAAACTCGTGGGAGATCATGAAGCTTTTGGAGGAGGTAAACAAGAGGGGGACTACAGTTGTAGTAGTAACTCACAACCGTGAGATCGTAGACATGATGCAAAAGAGAGTCATCACCTTCAACAAGGGCGTGCTCGCGAGCGACAACGTAAGGGGCGGATATTCACATGCGTAGGATCAGCAGTTTGTTATACGGGATCGGCCAGGGGCTCAAGAGCATCAGGCGAAACAAGGTGTTCTCGCTGGCGTCCATAGGCACCATGGCGGCCTGTCTCTTCCTGTTCGGAGTCTTTTTCTGCGTGCTCAGGAACTTTGAGTACGTGATAAAAGAAGCGGAGACCAACGTCGGAGTGACGGTGTTCTTTGACGACGGGATCAGCGAAGAGAAGATAGAGCAGATAGGCGACAAGATAAAGCTCCGCGCCGAGGTTGCGGGGATCGAGTACACGTCAGCGGATGAGGCGTGGGAGAACTACAAGAAGAACAACCTGAACGAGGAGCTGATAGAGTCCTTCGGCGATGACAACCCGCTTGAAAACAGTGCCTCGTACACGGTCTACCTAAGTGACGTGAGCATGCAGGGCTCACTGGTAGACTATATAAAAAGCCTCGACGGCGTGCGCAAGGTCAACGACAAGGCGGAGATCGCTGACTCGCTCTCGGGCTTCAACAAGATCATAGCTTATATATCGGGAGCGATCATTATCATACTCCTCGCGGTATCTGCATTCCTTATCAGTACGACGGTCTCCACCGGCATATCGGTGAGGCGCAAGGAGCTGCTGATCATGAAACTGATCGGCGCGACCAACTTCTTCATAAGGATACCGTTTATAGTCGAGGGTATAGTGATCGGGCTCTTCGGAGCGGCGATCCCGATCATCATCGTGAGATTCGGCTATCCGAAGATCATAGAAGTGCTCGAGGAGAAGTTCTCATCGGTTTTCTCAAAGGTGAGCTTCATGCCCTCCTCGGACATCATGTCGAGACTCATTCCCATATTGCTGCTCATAGGGATCGGAGTCGGTTTCATAGGATCGCAGCTGACACTCAGGAAGCAGCTTAAAAAGATCGAGCTTCACTGAGGGCCGTGACCCGAAAAGAGGTGGAAGATTTGAGTATCTGCACAAGAAGAGGACCAAGGATCGTCATATCTGCGCTGCTGCTCGTGGCTATGTTTTCGCTCCTGTTCGACGGGCCGGGAAGGACCGTGCGCGCGGAGGAGAGCTACGAGGAGAAGCTTCAGGCTGCGCAGGACAATCTTGCGGAACTCGAGAAGAAGAAAAAAGAAGCCGCAGAGCTCCTCGAGAATCTCAAGGAGGAGAGGGACTCCATCAAGGCCTACATAGAGGAACTCGACAAGGAGATGAACGACCTCTCTTTAGCGCTCTTTGAACTCGACCAGGAGATAGAAGCGACAGAGGCGGAGCTCGAGCAGACGAGAAAGGATCTCGAGGAAGCAAAGAAGACGGAAGAAAAGCAATACGAACAAATGAAGCGCCGGATCAGATATATGTACGAGAACAGCGACGATTCCTACATGGAAGCGATCTT
>JAGDDC010000246.1 GCA_017958245.1 Lachnospiraceae bacterium | reverse complement strand
CGCGGTAGTCATCATCTACCTGATCTACGGCATAAGCTATCCGATTTCGCTCTCGTACCTGAACATGTCACTGTTCCTCGCGTTTTCCACGATGTTTGCCGAGACGCGGTTTTTGTTCATGTTCTTTATACCGATCAAGGCGAAGTATCTGGCGATCTTTTACGTCGCACTGCTCGCATACGACATAATCAGGGCGTTCCAGACTCTGCCGATGCTCGGTGTCTGCGTGCTCATCGCAGTGGTCGTTTCGATGGCAAACTATCTGATCATGTTCCTCGCCACGAGGAATTTCAAGAGGATCTCGCCCGGTGAGATCCACAGGAGGAACACCTTCAAGAAGGAGTATTACGGCGGAGCCTCGCAGAGGGGCGGCGACAACATAGTGAACTTTGACAGGAACAAGAAGATCACGAGACACAAATGCGCGATCTGCGGGCGGACTGAGCTCGACGATCCAAACCTCGAATTCAGGTTCTGCTCAAAGTGTGAGGGCAACTACGAGTACTGCTCGGATCACCTCTACACCCACACCCACGTGACGGGGGCGGGGCGTGTGCCCACAGACAACGATTAGAACTCGGAAAAGGATTGGAGAAGAGTCATGGGAAAAACCTTGAGACAGATCGAACAGGATATAAAGGCCGGAAGGGAGA
The DNA here is from genome assembly GCA_017958245.1 of Lachnospiraceae bacterium. The sequence goes on along the minus strand of JAGDDC010000246.1, from coordinate 5,976 downwards.
TAAACGAGAACTTTATCGAGCTGAAGGTAGGCCTCTCGTCGGTGTATTTTTCGCTTGCGGGCATTGAGATGGCCATGAACTACTATTCGCACAGCGAGAAGGAAAACGAAAAGACGGAGGATGACGGTGCGAACCCATCCATGAAGGGCAGGCTTTCGGGGCTCGACGATCTGAACAGACAGCTCGTGGGCTATATAAACGCGGTTTTTGCGGGGCAGATCTCCGAGAAGCTCGGGAAAGAGATCAAGCTGTTTAGGAAGGACATCATTTTCCTCACGAAGGCGATCCTCTCGTATGCGGACACATTTGCGCTGTATGAATACTGCCTCGACAGGATACTTCCGTCCTTCGAGGGCGACATAAAGGACATAGACAACGAGGAGACGGCCAGAAAGCTGCTCACCGAGATGTTCGGCGGCAACGACAACTTCGAGATCAACGAGAACGTCAAGCTGATGGTGCGCATGCTCCCCGTGAGGATGACGAAAAACAAGTTCTTTGATATATGTCACGAGGCTCTGGCAGCCTATATCGGAGCGCCGAGGGACTCCTTCGACAAGATGCTCTACTTCATCAGGTCTGCCGCGGGGCTCTTTGATTTCAGCGACACGGACGAGAGGCTCGAGACTCTGTACAGGTTCTACAAAGACGTCGAGAGCAAGGGCTTCTCGGACCTCACAAAGGACGAGGCGGGGCTGCTCGCTGACAGGCTGAAGGGCGTGGTCCGCAAGTCGATCAACTCGGTCGAGGCGCTCAGGAGGTTTGAGGAGATCGCAAATGAACTCCTCGTGCTGTGCCACACCATGCAGTGTGCGGACGAGAGTTCGAAGGCTGAGTTTTTTGCACGCAAATCCGTATTTGACGAGGCGATGGCTTTCTACGCGATGGATTCCGAGCCCGAGATGTCCGACAAGGTCAAGTACGTGTTTGAGAACATGGAAGGCAAGCTCGAGTACTATATCGAGATGATGCAGAAGTATGAGTCGCTTCTCGACGATATCTCGGGTTTTGACAGCATAAAGGGAGTTCCCTATCTGAAGGTGCTTGAGGAGTGCAGAAAGCTCATGTCGACGAGCCTCTTTGTCGAGCTTGACGAAGAGCCGGACGGGACGCCGCTTTCGGAGGAGACTTACGAGAAGCAGTTTGAGGTCTTGAAGGCGCAGCTTGAGGATTCGTCAAAGAAGAACTCGAGGATGCTCTTCAGGGCAAAGATGGCATTTACCTTGAGCCAGCTTCCCGTCTTCTTCAAGAACAGGACGGAGGTCATGAACTATATGCTCTCTTCGCTCGATTCCTGCAGCGACAAGGCAGAGAAACTCGCATCCGTGAGGTGCTTCATCGACGCGCTTGAAGAGACAGGGAACGAACTGTGACAGTTAAAAGTGCATGCAGAGGCGAGACATGATAGTATGGTCGGATAAACTCAGATACGGTGGACGCATGTCCGAGGGACGGATCGTCAAGAGGATTAAGAAAAGATTATCCTTAGGAAAGCCGGTCGTCGGTGTGTATCTCGTCGCCCTTGCGTCTAACAGGGAAAACCTTATCGACATCATGGACGTCAAGGAGCTTATCTTTCCGTATTACAAGAGGCAGCGCATAGACGTCATAGGCATGGCGTACTCAAAGGACGCCGCCATGGAACTCACGGCAGATATCGTAAACACAGTCTTTTTGGAGACCGGAGGCTTTGATGTGAGAGCATACTACGGGGAACAGGGGATCAAATGAGTGTTGTTTGGAGTGTTTTGCTTGTCATATTGAAGATAATAGGGTTCACATTGCTCGGACTCATCGGACTGCTCCTGCTCCTGTTGCTGATCGTCCTCTTTGTTCCCGTGCGCTACAAGGCATCCGCCTCCTACCACGACGAGGTAAAGGCCGATGCGAGAGTCAACTGGCTGCTCCGGCTCGTGAGGGTCAGGTTCAGGCTTGAGGGCAAGGAAAATGAGCTGAAGGCCCATATACTGTGTTTTAAGATCTTAGACGGCAACAAAGATACCAAAAAGGCAGGCGATGCTGCAGAGACGACCGACGAGTCTGCAGAAAAGGCTGATGAGTCTGCAGAAAAGGCCGGAGAGGCAGCAGAAAAGAACACAGACAATGTAGATGCTTCAGAAGGGACTGCCAGGGAGAGCACTGAGCTTCAGGTAAGGCACGTGGATGAGCGTCAGGACAAGCCCACTGTTACAAAGGCCGAGAAGGAGAAGATAAAGGCACAAAAGCAGCGCCTAAAGGCCGAGAAGAAGCGCGAAAAGGCTGAAAGGAAGCGGCTCAAGGCCGAGGAAAAAGAAAGAAAAAAGGGAGAGAAGGAAGAGAAAAAGGCCGCAGGAAGCTTAGAGAGCAAGCTCGACAGTCTGAAGAAGAAGTTCGAGGACCTGAGGGATAAGAAGGACACGATCATGGGTTATGTGAATGATCCTGCCAACAGGAGAGCCCTCAGCACAGCCTGGAACGGTGTGAAGAAGTTCTTTAAGCACATCCTGCCGAGGAAGGTCAGGGGATATGTTCATTTCGGACTTGATGATCCCGCTACGACCGGAAAGATACTCGCGGGTGCGGGCATGTTCTACGCAAAGTACGGAAAGTGGCTGACCATAGACCCCGACTTTGAGAACAAGGTGATCGAGGGAGACCTCTTCCTGAAAGGTCACATAAGGCTCATAACACTTCTTGTGATCGCACTCAGAGTATACTTTAACAAAGATGTAAAATATGTTATAAAAGAGTATAAGGATATAAAAGAAAACGGATTGTTTAGGGATAAAGCAGAAAACGCAGAAAAAGGAGAAAAAGTCTGATGGGAGAACAAAAATTCAGTGAGACAGTAGCCGCTCTGTTCAAGGGAATGGACAGTTTTATAACGACAAAGACCGTCGTGGGAGACGCAGTCAGATTTGACGACGGGACCATCATCCTTCCTCTGGTGGATGTGAGCTTCGGAGTGGGAGCGGGCGCATTTGCGGGAACGTCAAAGAACAGCGCAGGAGGCGGAATGGGAGGCAAGATCACTCCCAACAGCGTGCTCGTCATAAAGGACGGCATGGTGAAGCTCGTCAGCGTGAACAACCAGGACAAGATATCCAAGATCCTTGATTCTGCTCCCGATGTCATCGACAAGGTCAAGAACTTTGTCACAAAGCGCGGCGAGCAGACGGAGATGACCAAGAAGGGCAAGGAGTACCTTGACAAAGAGACCAAAAAGGCCAAATAGGAGAACTACAATTAGGCAAAAAGGAAAAGGAAAAATAATAGTTGCAAATCTCAAACATCTATGATAAAATCCTTGTGTTTGAGGCAAAATAGCGGGGGATACCCTGCATGCCAAATAGAAGCAAAGGGAGGTGTGTTACTTGGCTAAATGTGCGATCTGTCAGAAAGAGAATATGTTCGGTCATCAGCTCAGCTATTCAAGAAGTCATGTTTCAAGACGTGCCAATAGAATGTGGAAGACTAACGTAAAGTCAGTCAGAGTTAAAACTGAGGGCGGCGGCACAAAGAAGATGTATGTATGTGCTTCTTGCCTTAGAGCCGGCAAGGTTGAGCGTGCTTGAGAGAACTTAGGGCTGTTGCAAAGCCGGGCAAAACCTGCCCGAGAGCTTGGCACCAGCCCCTTTTTCTTTATCTTCACAGACGATCATTTTAAAGGAGGACAGGCAGATGAACGGATCAGTTATAACCGGACTCGGAGAGATCGATATCGACGTTGACGTTATCGCAAAGTATGCAGGATCTTGCGCCATCGAGTGCTTCGGCGTTGTGGGGATGGCCTCCATAAGCGTGAAAGACGGTCTTGCAAAGCTTCTCAAGTTTGAGAACTTAAGCGGCGGCATCGAAGTAAAGGTAGTTGAAAACAAGATCAATCTCGATCTTCATATAATAGTTTCTTATGGCGTAAACATTCCCTCCGTATGCGAGAACATTGTTGAGAATGTTAAGTACAAAGTCGAGAAGTTCACAGGTCTGGAAGTGAACAAGATCGACATCTTCGTAGAAGGTGTCAGGGTGATCGACTAAAGGCTCTCAAATAGGAGGAATTGTACAATGTTGGAATATATAGATGCAGCGCTGCTCAAAAAGATGTTTCTCTCGGGAGCGGCGGGCATTGAAGCAAAAAAAGAGATAATCAACGAACTGAACGTCTTCCCGGTTCCCGACGGAGACACGGGAACGAACATGACGCTCACCATCATGTCGGCCGCAAAGGAAGTGGCCGCTATCGAAGAGCCTACCATGGAGCAGCTCTCAAAGGCTATCTCCTCGGGTTCGCTGCGCGGAGCGAGAGGAAACTCGGGCGTCATACTCTCACAGCTCTTCAGGGGTTTCACAAAGGGTATCAGGGACTATGAGAAGATAGATGTCACGATATCTGCCAACGCATTTGCAAAGGCTGTTGAGACTGCTTACAAGGCTGTTATGAAGCCCAAGGAAGGCACCATACTCACCGTCGCAAGAGGCGGAGCCGAGAGGGCTGCGGAGCTCGTAGGCGAGACAAAGGATTTTGAGGTCTTTGCGGTAGAGATCATAAAGAAGATGGAGGAAGTGCTTGAGTACACACCCGAGCTCCTTCCTGTCCTGAAGGAAGCAGGGGTTGTCGACTCCGGCGGACAGGGACTTCTTGAAGTCATAAAGAGCGCTGCGGACGCGATGCTTGGCAAGGAGCTTTCACTCGATCTGACCTCCGGTGCTGCGAAGCCTTCGGGCGAGAGCACGGGAGCGAAGGGCATCGATCAGATATCGACCGCGGACATCAAGTTCGGTTATTGCACGGAATTCATCATAAACCTCGACAGACCTTTTTCAAAGAAAGAAGAGGCTGATTTCAAGGCTTTCCTTGAGTCTATCGGCGATTCCGTCGTGATGGTCGCTGACGAGGAGATATGCAAGATCCACGTGCACACAAACCATCCCGGCAAGGCATTTGAGAAGGGCCTCACCTACGGTTCGCTCACCAGGATGAAGGTCGACAATATGCGCGAGGAGCACAACGAGAGGCTTCTCAAGGAGATGAAGGCGGAGGGTGCCACAGAGGAGAAAAAGAAACCTCAAGGCCCCAGGAAGAAGGAAGGCTTCATTGCCGTATGTGTGGGCGACGGCCTCGGCAAGATATTTGAAGGCCTCGGGGTGGACGAGATCATCTCGGGCGGCCAGACCATGAATCCGAGCGCGGAGGACATGGTGAACGCTATCGACAACGTCAACGCGGACGTGATCTATATACTGCCCAACAACTCAAACATCATACTCACGGCCGATCAGGCTTCGCACCTCGTAAAGGACAAGAAGATCGTCGTGGTTCCCTCAAAGACTGTTCCGCAGGGAATCTCAGCGATGATCGGCTTTGTGGCGGGCAAGAGCCCTGAGGAGAACCTCGAGCTCATGAAGGAGAGCATGCAGCAGGTTAAGACCGGACAGGTCACCTACAGTGTCCGCGACACGAAGATCGATGGCAAGGACATCAAGCAGGGTGACTACAGGGGTATCGATGACAAGACGATCAAGAGCGTCGGCACCGATATGGGCGAGGTCACAAAGGAGCTCATCTGCGCCATGGTAGACGACGACAGCGAGCTCATAAGCATCTACTACGGAGAGGAAGTCACGGAGGACGACGCGAACTCCATAGCCGACTATCTCGGCGAGAAGTTCCCGCTGATCGATGTTGAGATACATCCGGGAGATCAGCCCGTGTACTACTTTATCGTGTCCGTAGAATAAACCTGACCGGGCAAATGAGCCTTACCGGGCAAATGAGTCCCGATGGGCGGGTTTTATAAAGCATTTGCAAGACAAGTAAAAACAGTGGGGGTACGGCAATCCGTACCCCTTTTGTCTTTAAAGCGTGGGGGCGTTTGATACTTGCCGACATGCCCGCAGGCTGATATAATTGTGAGTATAAGGGATGCGGAGATTGAAACTTTTTTGTTTATAGATCGTAGTTTTAGGAGGTAAAAGATGAACAGATCAAAGACAGGG
>JAGDDC010000245.1 GCA_017958245.1 Lachnospiraceae bacterium | reverse complement strand
CATCCCGGCGTTCCCGTTGGCGAACTCGCCTCCGGAGACACCTCTCTTCCAGAAATCAGGCATGGCGGGCATCTCTTCCCCGCGGGCATCCCTGTAACCCTTCTTGAACCACTCGTACCAAGCGTTCCCGACTTCCTTTGACGCGGGAACGTCACCGAACATATCGTTGAAGAGGCCGAGACCGTTTGATGCCGCAGGTCCCGTGGGCCTTCTCATGCAGAGCTTTCTTCTGTCGAAGTTCTTTAAATAGTGCGAGACATATATATCGGCGATGTCTGTCCTCGGGAAAGTGCCGGAGGGCCCGCCCTCCTCTTTCGTGTAAGGCCAGCAGTGCCATTCGCCCCAGTGACCAAGGCTTCCGATCTGTATGAACGCGATGGACGGATCTTCACCGTAGCGCTTCGCTATGGCTTCCACGACTCTCTCATGCTCTCTTATGAGCACAGGATCCGCGTAGTTTGGCGTGTAACCCACGCCTATGCAACTGTCGTAGGGTTCTCCCTTGTACGTATCAGGCATGGGCGAAGTCCCCGCAGGTACGTCACCATCCCCTCCGAGCATCTCATAGAGCCACTTCGGGATATCCATGTGAGGCTTCATGGTCGGCTGATCCATGTAGAACCTTATGTTGATCCTAACTCCGTACTCTTTCCAATGCTTGAAGTTGCACCTATCCTCAAACCCGTCCCAGTCAAAGCGCCCTCTTTCTTCGGGCTCAAGCTGCGACCAGATGAGCGGAGCGTACACCATGGTGTGGGGCTGTTTGTGCCCGACCTTTGTAGCCATCGGGACCCAGCCCATGTAGGGGTTTAGAAGTGCATCCCCGATCTGTGCGGGGCAGAACGTCTTGTCTGTCATTTGCGCATACCGTCCTTCTTGTTACGCTGCCTTTACAGTTTGAAGCTCTTTGCGATGTCTCCGACGTCTTCCGCGGCATGGTACACGTTCTTGCCCATCTCGCTCATCTCGTTGACGCTCGTCGAGACGGTCGTCATGGTCGCTGAGAGCTGCTGCGCAGTAGCTGCGTTCTGCTCCGATGCGGCAGAAAGCGACTCTACAAGTCCCATGACACTGTCCACGCTGCGCCCGAGCTCGCTGTTGATCCCGTTGAGCTCGCTCACGCCGCTGTTTACCGTATCTATGTTGCCCACTATAGACTCGAAGCTGATCCTTGTCTCGTCTACAGCGTTCTTCTGCTGGTCTACGAACTTCCTCACGCGCTCGCTCTCTTCGCTCGCGTTGTTCGCGCTCTTGACGAGCTCATCGAGCATGCTGTTGATGGTCTGAGCCGACTGTCCGCTCTGTTCCGCGAGACTTCCGATCTCTGTAGCAACAACGGCGAAACCTCTTCCGGCCTCACCCGCTCTCGCAGCCTCGATGGAAGCGTTGAGTGACAGGAGGTTGGTCTGCGTCGCTATGGAAGCTATCAGATCGCTGGCCGTGCTGATCTCCTTGGTGCGCTCGTCTATGAGTTCAAGAGCCCTGAAGATGCTCTCGAAAGCCTCGACGCTCTGGTTGGTCACCGATGTGAGGCCGTCGACTATCTTCATGCCCTTGTTGGTGATGTCGTGGATCTCGTCGCATGCGCCCGAGAGCTTGCCTGTGCTCTCGATGCTCTGCTCTGTCATACTCTGTATGCCGTTCATCTCACGCGATACGTTCTCGATGTCGGTAGCAGTCTGTGTTGCGGTCGTAGCAAGCTCGCCCACAGCGGAATCGATGTTTGACATGGAAGACGAGGTCTCGTCCGTGGTCCTCTCCATGATGCCGCTCGCCTCGGTGAGTTTTGCGCTCGTGCTCCCGAGAGCGGTTATGTCCTTTGTGAGCTCGTCCTTGAGCTTCGCCGCTGCCCTTGAGAGACGTCCTATCTCGTCCTTTGACTTGAGAGGTACGATCTCGCCGGTGAGATCGTTATTTGCAAGAGTCTCGATCTTCTGGATGATGATCGTGATATTGACTCTTATGTACTTGATGACCATGACAACGAAGACGGCGATGATGCCGTAGGCGACCAGAACGCCCACGAGCAGAGCTATGATCGTGACCATGAGCTGCTTCTCAAGGCTTTCCTTCTCAACCTTGGCGTATTCTTCCACAACCTTCTCCATGTTGTCGATCGCGTCACGCGCGTTTGCGAAATGCCCCCTGTGAACCTCGAGATTGCCTTCACCGGACTCCGTGTCTATCGAATTCTGCCAATTTGAGTACTCATCATAAAACATCTGTGAGAACGAAGCCATGGTGCCGCCGCCCGAGGAAAAGCTCCACATCGCGGGATCAGCCTTTGCCATGGCAACCACACTGTCGACGTGTTCCTGGACCTGAGTCGAGTTCTCCGTGATGTCGTCGAGATATCCCTGGATCGTAGCGGGATCCATCTGAGCGATGGAGGTCTGGAGCATGATCTCCGCCACATACGCCTGATAGAAGTCTCTGTCGGCGCTCACGAGTTCGTTGTTCATGGAGTACAACTCGTCATAAAAGATTTCTTCAGCTTCTTTGTAAGTCTTGTTGAGCATTAGACTGTAGATGATCATAACTATGAGGCTCACGACCGCAAGCGGTATGACCATCAACATCAGTTTCGCACGAACGGTTTTGATACTGTTATTCATAGTGCTCCTCCTTATTCTGAAGACTGACTGCGAGTTAACTGAAAGAATCCGCTATCTCTTTTACCTTGTCCGAAAGGTTCACAAAGGCGGTCACGACCTTGGGATCGAAATGAGTTCCCGATCCCTCCTTTATGATATCCATCGCCTTGTCAAACGGGAATCCTTCCTTGTAGCTTCGTTTTGAAACGAGCGCGTCGAAAACGTCGGCAACCGCCATGACTCTCGCACAGAGCGGTATGTTTTCGCCCTCGAGCCCCGTAGGATAGCCCTTGCCGTTCCACTTCTCGTGGTGGTATGCCGCGAGAAGCCTTGCCTCGCTCAGGTACCCGGATTCGGGAACCGTCTCGATGGCCTTCTCTATGATCTCCTTGCCCTTGGTGGTGTGGGACTTCATGATCTCAAACTCGTTGTCGTCAAGCTTGCCGGGCTTGTTGAGCACCGCATCCGGCACGCTGATCTTTCCAATGTCGTGGAGAGGAGCGGAGTTTACGACGCTCGATATGTACTCGTCGGTGAGCACATCCGTGTACACGCCCTCTTTCCTGAGCTCTTCGAGTATGATCTTCGTGTAAGCAGCCGTCTTTCTGACGTGTTGTCCCGTGTTCTGGTCACGGCCCTCGACCATGTCCGCGAGCACGAAGACGAGAGCGTTCTGCATCTGCTCGATGAGGTCTGCTTTGTTCTGTATGTCATCAAAGTAGTTGACCGTGTTCTGGGTCATTTGGACGAAAGTCATGTACAGCTTTTCGATCTCGTCGCCCGTGTGTATGTCCATCGTCTTGATGTGCTCGACGATCGCGCGCATCTCCTCACCGCCGCTGTTTGCGAAGTCCTCGGATACCATCGAGATCGAGTTCACGGGGAAGACTATGTTGTACTGAGCCATCCAGATGCCTGCCGAGAGGATCAGCAGGAAGAAGCCCGCGAGCAGCGATATCTGCTTGGCCAGGAAGGCATATCCCGCGGTCGTCATGCTCTCCATCGACAGATCCACGCATCCGTAGCATACGCACTCGCCAAATGAGTTGTAGACAGGCGTGTATACCGACATCAGCCACCCGTAAGTGTCGTTGCTGACTATGGGGTCTATGGGCTGGCCTGCGAGAAGCGCGGGTACCAGCGGCTCAAATGATTCATCAAACGGGATCACGGTCCCGGGCTCCGCGCCCTCGACTCCGTCCGTGTCGAGGTCAAAGACTACGTGGCACCCATCCTCCATGATCTTGTAAACGTAAGCGTATTCTATGTCGGGGTAGCAGTCCCTTATGGACGAGAGGAGCTTTTCAGTCTCCCTGTAGCCCAGAGCCCTCTCGCCCTGCGAGAGGTAGAGCTCGACCTTTCCGGAGTCGACCGCCTCCGCCACCAGATCCGAGAAGCCGATACCCATGTTCTCGTGCTCCTCGATCATTGAATTCCTGTATGTCATGTATGCGATACCTGTTCCCGCTATACCTACGAGAAGCAGGGTCAGCGCAAGCACGAAGGGGATCTTCATCTTCATGGAGAACCTTCGAACCTTTATCCCCAGAGCCTTCTTCAGCGTATCGCCGGTCAGGGGTTTCTGCTGCCAGCCGTCAAACCTCAGCTTGTCGATGAGCTTCTCCGGCATGATCTTCACGACGAGCATCACGAAGATCACCGTCACGAGCTTGTCCGCGAGATCTATCAGGAAGTCCGCGATGATCTGCGCGAAGAACGGGCTTATCGATCCGCTCTCATAGAGTCTCCTGACAAATGATACCGATATGCCTTCACCTGCAAAGCCGTACAGGAACCAGGTGAGTATCGAACCGAGGAAGCCTCCGACGAAGGGAAGCACGAGCACCAGTCCGAGCATCCCGGGGATCTTCTTTAGCCACCCCTTTCTTGCAAAAAGCGCCGCGATCAGGGCTATGATGACATTGAGCGATCCGTAGTACACGGATGCGCTGTCCCAGATCATCTTGATGATGTTCGTCAGGAAACCTACTGCAACGCCGGGGAGATAGCCTCCAATGACCGAAGCCAGGATAGTTCCGGCGGAGTCAAGGAACAGCGGGATCGACATCATTCTCACCAGCAGATCTCCGAGAAGATTGAGGGCGACTCCTATCAGACACAGGATGACGATCCTTGTCGATCGCTTCAGACTTATATGTTTGGCTGATCTAACCTCTGTATCCATACAATCCTCCATAAGCTCTTCTTATCACAAGAACCTTGAAACCGGTCTTCTCTTACTGACCGGGGAGCCTTTTAAAACATTACTATTTCTGATTATACTATTATAACGAAATTATTAAAAGCATTTTTTGCGCTTTGAAAGTGACTTTGGGCAGTGCTTTTTTGCCCAATTTTCACTATTTGGCGGGGCACCTTCCTATGAGCCCCGTCACCTCGTCTTCACCCGCCCCCGGGTAGAGCTCTCTCACCCTGTCGCATATCTTCTTCCACGAGGCCTCGGGGCTTTCTTCGTAGCAGCAGGCGACGGCCTCTCTCCCCCAGACTGCCTCGGGCGGGAACATGATCGACACGGGCATGCCGTACTCCTGCCCCTTCTTGTTTTTCCTCTTCCGAAATCCGGTGATCACGAGGTAGAGGTTCATTTGCAATGACGTTATGACACCCGGATAGTTCTTCTCTCCGTTCTTCCCGAAGCCCGCCAGCTTTTTGAGGTCAGTCGAGAGGATCTCGTCGTTCTTCCACACGACCTCGCCTTCCTCGTCCTCGCCCATGTAAAAGTCCATGATGAGCTTCTCCCTGCGGGTCGCAAGCCCGTCCTGCCACCTCGCATCGAAGTCGTAACCCAGACGCCTGCAGTTTGCAAAGACGGGGAGCCACTCTCTGCTTATAAAGCCCGCCTTGTTGTCAAAGAACTTGCCGTAGGCCACCTGTCTGTCCGCGGCTATTATCTCGCGCCATTCCCACGGGTCCTCGTCCCTGTTCCCCGAAAACCAGTATCTTGAAGCTGCGTGCTCCTCGAGCGAGAAGCCCTCTATCCCGTTGGAAAAGAGAGGGAGGAAACCCACTTCCTCGACGAGCTTCACTGCCTCGCGCCAGCCGCGAACCCGCTTCGGGTCCCTCATGCCGAGTCCCTTTATGATCCATTCTCCGCCTTCGTATTCCATTTCTTTACCACTTCACCCTTCAAAATCATTATACAACTTCATGCTATGGCAAACAAGAGTTGAATAATGCCCTGATATTATTATACAGCTTCATGCTATGGCAAGCAAGGGTTGATATTTCATAAAACAGAATTCATTGGAACTTTACGGGGAGAAGGTATATAATACTGCTTGGGCGGCCAAAACCCGCAAAAACTGTGAAAGACTTGGCCCGGCGTGAGACTCCGGGAACTATTGGGGAGGACGATATGAAAACATTGCTTAAGAATGCGAAGATCTATGACGGAACGGGAAATGATCCCTTCAAGGGTGATGTCCTGATCGAGGGTGACAGGATCGTGCAGGTCGGTGCTTCGGTTTCAGAGGACGCTGACAGGGTTATCGATCTTGAGGGGAAATCCCTCTCTTCAGGCTTTATCGACGGGCATTCCCACAACGACTGGTTTGCAATCAAGAACGATCCGCTGCCCTACTTTGATCCGTTCATCCGCCAGGGCATGACTTCCTTCGTGGCCGGAAACTGCGGCATATCTGAGATAGGCTTCGACGCCGACAGCGAGTACAAGGACAAGATCGGCGGAGGACTCTTCGGCTTCAGCGACACCTTCGGAAAATACGGCGATGTCAATTCATTTGCGGAGGCAACGGACGGGAAGATGCCCTGCAACATGGCCGTGCTGGTGGGACACTGCTCCGCGAGGGCCTCTGTGAGCGGATATTCAAACAGGAAGCTGACAAAAGAAGAAGAGGAAAGGATGCTCGCCATCATCGAGGAGAACCTGAAAGAGGGCGCAGTGGGCGTCTCCCTCGGCCTCATGTACGAGCCCGGACTGTACTCGGACACCGAGGAGTTAAAGAAGGTCGCGGCACTCTGCCTCAAGTACGACAGGCCGCTCACCGTGCACCCCAGGGCGAACTCAGCAGTGTCGATGGCTTATCCTCAGCTGCTCGGGCGCTCGCATCTCTTGAGAGCGGTCGACGAGCTGGTCGAGATCGCAAAGGGGACGAAGCTCAAGCTCCATTACTCGCACGCGATCTTCGTCGGCAAGCGTTCTTTGAAGGACAAGGACGAGTTCGTGAAGATCATGGCGGATCTGAGGAAAGACGGCGTTGACGCCATGTTTGACATATACAACGAGTGTCTCGGGGTGTCCGTGATCACGGTCATCCTGCCCACCTGGTATCAGGGCATGAGCATGGAGGAGCGCAAAAAGCCCATAAACAGGCTGAAACTCTCAGTCCTGATAAAGGCGACAAGTCTCCTGCTCGGCTTTGGTTTCAAGGATATACAGATAGCCTACATCGGCGAGGGGTATGAGAAGTACGAAGGCAAGAACGTACACGAGATAGCGAAGGAAGAGCACATGAGCGACTTGAAGACCTATCTGATGCTCTGTGAGAAGAGCAACTTCTTGGGTCGCGTGAACATGGGCCCCTACTCAACGCCCGAGATCATAAGTGAATTTGAAAAGAACGAAAACTGTCTCTACATGACGGACGGCTGGGTAGAGGAGCACGGCATCCAAAACCCCGTGATCTACGACTGCTATCCGAAGTTCATCAGGGATTCTCTCCTTGGCACGGGCTGCTCCATGCCGATGACGATCCGCAAGATGACAGGCGCCATCGCGGACCGCTTCGCTCTCAAAGACAGGGGGTACCTGAAGGAAGGGTATTTCGCGGACCTGACTGTCTTTGACGAGGAAGCGATAAAGAAGGCGACGCCCGACCGTGAGAAGCCGTTCGGGATCGACAAGGTCTTTATAAACGGCACTCTCGTACTCGATGGAGACGCTCTCGACAAGGAAGCGTTAAAGACCACCGGAAGGATAATGAGGGTTTAATCTCCGATCCTGTAAATGAATTTCACGGTTCCTTCCATTCCTTCGCCCAGCCCTGAGAAGTTGTTGTAGTGTTCGGAAACGTTCCTTACGGCTCTGATCCTCTCAGCAAGCCCTTCGACGTCTCCGCGTGCGGCTTGCACAAGCTTCTCGATACCCTGCTCGTAGAACTTCTTCATGCCTTCGCTGAGTTCTCCCGCACCGTCTTTCAACTGCGAGATACCGTCGAGCAGGGTGGGCATGGAATCCTTCACAACCTTCAGGCCGTCATCGAGCTTGCCTGCTCCGTCTTTAAGCTCGTCCGCACCGGTTTTCAGCCCGTCGCAGCCGTTCTTCAAAGTCTTTGCACCTTCTGCTGCCTTTTCAACGCCGTCTGTGTATGAGACAAGTCCGTTGTAGAAAGCGTCGAACCCGTCGACAGAGGTCTTCAGGTTTGTGATCATCTCTGCCTGCTCGTTCATAGCCATCCCGTTCAGCATATCGATCAGATCCCCGAGGACTACCCGGTAGTTTTCACGTGTGAGCGCGGGAACATCAAGTCCCGCATCCTTAAGCTCCTTGTCTGCTGTTGCAAGCATCGTCGCATAGACCTGTTCTGCCGCAAGGCGCAGGGCATCGTTGTTGCCCGCGAGGCTATCCAGTCCGTTGCTTAACTGAGCGGCACCATCCGCAAGCTTGCCCGCTCCGTCACCGAGTGAGGATGTTCCGTCTTTGAGCTTGCCCGCACCACCTGCGAGAGCATCGATCCCGTCCGCGAGATCGCCGGACTTCTCAAGGAGAAGTGCAAGGCCGTCATAGAGTTCGGATGAGCCGTCCACGAGCTGCTTTGCGCCGTCCTCAAGCTCATCAAGTGCATCTCCGAGCCCGTCTATAGTATCAAGTCTGTCTGTCTTTATCTTGCCGAACAGATCGCCCGATGCGACGATCATGGTCATGGGCTGCTCATAGCCCTCGACATCTGCCGTGATCTCAAAGCTCTCGGGGATCTCGATCACATCATTTTCGATTGCAAGGTCCTTTGCAAGTCCCGGGAGCGCGATACCCGTCACGATCGTGCGGTCGCCGTCATTGATCTGCTCGCCGTTTGAGATCTCGATGTTTGTGAACACATCATTATCAAGCCCCATGCCCGTGAGCATTGCAAAAGGAATATATATCTTCTCTTCTTTCCCGTTTATCACAACATTTTCAGATTCCCTGTTGTCAAAATCGAAACGGATCCTGAGCCTCCCGTTCCTGCCCTCGAGGTCGTCCGGCTGCACGACTTTGCCGTCCAGTTCGTAGCTTATCTTTACGTCAACGGGGAGAGCCTTGTCCGTAGTGCCCTGATAGTACACTTCACCGCCGTTTGCATCCCAAACAGTCGAACTGCCCGATCTCTTATATGTCGCATCGCCCTTTACGACTTCGATGTCACCGAGTTCTGTCCCGTCCTCCACCGAAGTCTTGCCTGCAGAGTTCCTGAGCCAGTCGCTCACGATCACTTTCTCTGAAGAGCCGTTCGCATCCGCGATCACATAGACAGTCTCGTCCTTGAGAACGGAGTGTGTCTCTTCCGTGCTGCCCGTCGTAATCTTTTCGTCCACAGCGCATTTTACGGCGTCGCCTGCATCAGTGGCTGCGTCCTCTTTTGCGGTATCATTTGCCGTTGCCGAGTCATTTGCCTCTGACGGGTTACCTGCCACTGCTGCGTCACTGTCCTCACCGCGTGCGGCATAGGATGCGGTCCCGATCCCGGCTGTCAGGAAAGCCGCGCACATGATCACTGCCATCACCTTTATAAGCTTCTTTTTCATGATCTCTTACCTCCTTGCTCTATTTGGAGGACCGTTATCGTCCATCGATACCGGCCCGTGTAAACAAAAGTTTCTCTATACTCTGCGGATCTTTCGACTTTGAAACGCCTCTCAATGTGCAGGCTTTCCTTTAAGCGTCAGAACGTTCCCTTCACGGCTGTCCGAAACGATATGCCTCATTCCGGCCGTCGTCCTGCAGATCATCCCGTCGCACAACATAAGCAGCGCGGGCAGAACGAATATGACCATCAGCATACTGATCACCGCACCACGTGCCATCAGCATGCACATCGAACTGATGATGTCGATGTCCGAATAGACCGCCACGCCAAATGTTGCCGCAAACAGTCCCATTCCCGATACGATGATCGAAGGGATCGAGGTCGTGAGTGCCGTGCGGACCGACGTCTTCTTGTCTGCGCCGGCGCATCTCTCCGTCTTGTACCTCGTCGTCATCAGTATCGCGTAATCGACCGTCGCCCCGAGCTGGATCGTGCTGATGCAGATCGGCGCGATGAAAGGCAGGCTCTCACCCATGTAATGCGGAAGTCCGAGGTTGATGAAGATCGCGACCTCGATCACGGATATCAGGATGAAAGGCAGCGACGCGCTCTTCTCGACCAGGGCGATGATGATGAAGATCGCAGCGATGGAAATGATGTTTACGACCTTGAAGTCGTGTCCGGTCGTATCGATCATATCCTTCATGCACGGTGCCTCTCCGATCAGCATCCCGCCCGCATCATACTTCTTGAGTATCGCATTCAGGCTCGCTATCTGGAGGTTGACCTTGTCACTCGCAACCTTGTATTCAGAGTTGACCAGCAACAGTTTCCGGTTTTCACTCTCGAGCTTGTCGATGATGTCTTTCGAAATGAATTCTTCGGGGATCCTCGAACCCAGCACGGATTCAGCGCCGAGCACGTACTTGACGCCGTCGACTTTCTCCATCTCACCGATCATCGAACGGACATCCTTGGAGGAAGTGTCCTTGTCGACGAGGAGCATATGCGTCGAAGCGATGCCGTAGTCCTCATGGAGCTTCCTGTTTGCCACAACGTAATCAATGTCTCCCGGCAGGCATTCACCCATGTCGTAGTAGACTTCGTCGTTCGTCTTCTCGTAACCGTAGAATGCCGGAACCGCGATGATCACAAATGCGATGAGAAGCACGGGAAAGACCTTTACTATCCCTCCCGCGAACCCTGACATCTTGGGTATCAGAGCCTTATGTCTCGTCTTTGCGAGGGGCTTGTCAAACGCAAGTATCAAAGCGGGAAGTACAGTGACGGATCCGAGAACTCCGAGTATCACACCCTTTGCCATCACAATACCGAGGTCGCGTCCCATCGTAAATGTCATGAAGCACAGCGCGATAAAACCTGCAACCGTTGTTATCGAGCTCCCGAGGACGCTTACAAAGGTTGCATGAACCGCATGCGTCATCGCTTCCTCTTTGTCCTCCGTCACGTTGCGTTGCTCGTTGTAGCTGTTCCAAAGGAAGATCGAGTAGTCCATCGTGACTGCCAGCTGCAGAACTGCCGAGAGCGCTTTCGTGATGTACGAGATCTCGCCGAAGAAGTAGTTTGTTCCAAGGTTGAGCAGTATCATCATACCGATCGAAGCGAGGAACACGAAAGGCACCAGCCAGCTGTCGAGCAGCACGAGCATCGCGACGAGCGCTAACGCGACCGCTATACCCACATATATGGGTTCCTCTTTCTCGCACAGATCCTTTAGATCCGTTACCAGCGCGGAAAGCCCTGAGACGAAGCACTGCTTTCCGGCGATGCTCCAGATCTCGCTGATCGCATCCATCGTCACATCAGACGAGGTTGAGCTGTCGAAGAAAACAGCCATCATCGTCGAGTTGTCCGAGTTGAAGGCATCGTAGACCTTCTTGGGGAGCATTTCCATCGGTACGGAGATGTCCGCGACCGAGTCATACCAAAGCACGGTCTCAACGTGTTCCACCTGCCCTATCTTCTGCTTGAGTTCAGCCACATCTTTGTCGGGCATCCCTTCGCAAATGATAAACGAGAACGCTCCTTTGCCGAAGTCTTTCATGAGCTCGTTCTGGCCCCTGACCGTATCCATGTCGTCGGGCAGATAATCGAGCATATCATAGTTTACTCTTGTGTTTGCGTAACCAAACACCGCCGGGATCATAAGCAAAAGCGTGATCACCAGGATCGGTATCCGGTATCTTACAACCGCTCTTGATAGTTTCATGATGTACCTCCTTTATGCACCTGACTGTTCGCCCGTGAAGCCGAACAGGTATTAGCACTTTCCTTTCGATGCTGCCATCATAATGCCGGGAAGAGCGGATTAAAACGGGCAAAAAAATAAGCGTGTCTGAAATTCAGACACGCAGGCCGATCTGCCCAAAAAACTATTTGTGACTCCTTGCTATCATTTCCTCCGGTATCCCCTGATGGAGCCTGCAGAAGCGCTCTATCTGACTGTGGACGTCCCCGTTCATATCGCCGTTGAGCCACTCGATGACCACTCCAAAGCACTCGCAGCAGTAGAATCTCATGATAACCTCAAGGTCCTCTCTGTCGAGTTGCTCCTCCTTCTCTCCGGTGACGTTGCCGCAATAGCTTTTGACCACATAATCGCACACCTTCCACAGATACCTCTCAAAGATATCGCGGTTGACCGAGTTGTATATATGGAGGAGCTGTCTCCTGTAACTCGACGCAAAATCGATCGCGGCTTTGAGTGCCGTCTCCACCGAATCGACAGAGGGATATTCCTCCACTATCCTGTTGGTCTCTTCCATGATCATCTCTTCGATCAGAGCAGGGATGTCCTGGTAGTGATAGTAGAACGAATTCCTGTTGATGCCGCACTTTTCCACTATCATCTTCACCGTGATGCGGCTTAAGGGATGCTCGTCGAGCAGTTCCATGAAAGTTTCTTTGATAGCTTTTTGCGTAAGGTTTGACATGATCTCATCTCTTCCTTATTCCGCTTTGCTTATTTGCCGCTTTTTGAATGATAGTCGTCCAGTGCCGACTTGATAGCCTCCTCCGCGAGCACGGAGCAGTGCATCTTGTAATCCGGGAGTCCGTCGAGAGCCTCTGCGACCGCCTTGTTGGTGAGCTTCATAGCCTCGCTCACGGGTTTGCCCTTGATCATCTCGGTAGCCATAGAGCTTGAAGCGATGGCGCTTCCGCAGCCGAAGGTCTCAAACTTCACGTCCTTTATGATATCATCCTCGATCTTCAGATACATCTTCATGATGTCGCCGCATTTGGCGTTGCCAACCTCTCCCACGCCGTCAGCGTTCTCTATCACGCCCACGTTTCTGGGGTTTCTGAAATGTTCCATTACTTTTTCGCTGTATAAAGCCATATCCAATACCTCTCTGCAGGCATATTATCCCGTGTGACAGCCCTTGCTGCCCGGATCGGTGATGTGCCTGCGCGCCACCGATGACGGTCTTATGCAAATGATTTTCAGAGTATGAACTGCTTCTTCCCTGCGACAAGGTCGCGCCAGATGGGTGAGAAGCTGCGAAGGTACTCGACAACCTCAGCCACTGACTTTATGATCTGATCGCACTCTTCGTCGGTGATCGTCTCACTGATCGAGAGCCTCAGCGAACCGTGAGCCACGTCGTGCACTCTGCCTATCGCGAGCAGCACGTGGCTGGGATCGAGCGATCCCGAAGTGCACGCGCTCCCTGAGGAAGCCTCTATGCCCTTGTCGTCGAGGAGCAGGAGGAGCGATTCGCCCTCGATCCCCTCGAAACAGAAGTTTACGTTGCCCGGGAGTCTCTTCGTCCTGTCGCCGTTTAACGCCGAGTGAGGTATCGCCTCGAGTCCCGCTATAAGCCTGTCTCTTGCGGCTGTGAGCCTTGCCATGTTCCCCTCGAGGTTTTGGCAGGCCTCCTTGAGTGCAGTGGCCATGGCCGCTATCCCGAGTACGTTCTCCGTGCCCGCGCGCCTGCCGCGCTCCTGCGCTCCGCCGTTTATCAGGTTCTCGATCCTCACGCCCTTCTTCACGTACAGGAAGCCCACACCCTTGGGGCCGTGGAACTTGTGTGCAGAAGATGAGAGCATGTCGATGTTGTCCTCCACAACGTTGACCGGTATGTGCCCGATCGCCTGGACAGCGTCACAGTGGAACAGGACCTTCTTCTCCCTGCATATCTCACCGATGCGCCTGATGGGCTGGATAGTGCCGATCTCGTTGTTTGCGTACATGACGCTCACCAGACACGTGTCCTCCCTGATCGCCGCCTCGAGCTCCTCGGGGCGCACGATACCGTCCTCGTGAACGGGGAGCAGTGTTATCTCAAAGCCCTCTCTCTTCAGCCTGTCGAGCGTGTGAAGGATCGCGTGATGCTCGAAAGCCGTCGAGATGATGTGAAGCTTTCCGGCCTTCCGCCCGAGAGCCGCTGCCGAAAGCAAAGCCTGGTTGTCCGCCTCGCTTCCTCCGGAGGTGAAGATGATCTCCCTCGGTTCTGCGCCTATGAGCCCCGCTATGTCCGCCCTGGCCTGCTCAAGGATCTCCTTGGCCCTCTGTCCCAAGGTGTAGAGGCTCGAAGGGTTGCCGTACATCTCCTTCAAAAGCTTTGTCATTGTCTCT
>JAGDDC010000244.1 GCA_017958245.1 Lachnospiraceae bacterium | reverse complement strand
TTTGCTTTTATCTTTTATGACATAAGGAGGATGCACATGACAAAAAAAGGTTTATGCAGATCACTCGCTTTTGTTTTTATCATCGCACTTTCGGTGACCATGCTCTCGCCGCTTGCGAAGGCTGAGGCCCGGACTGAGGTTGAAAAGTATGTCGAGGGTGTTTCCTACAAGGTAAAGACCCTTGAGAAGACTGTCAAGGCCGGTAAAGGAGTAACGCTCACCTTCAGCTTCACATATCCCTCATTTACGGTGAAGGGAAACAAGAAGCTTACAACGACTATCAACAAGACCATAAAGAAGAATCTCATCACCGCAGAGATCAACAAGTGCAAGAAGCTTGCGAAGGACTACGAAAAGGGAACGAAGCTCAGCGTGGAAGGAACATTTGACACGGACAGCGAGGAGCCCATGATCTCAAGGACCGGCAACGTAGAAGGCGTCGGAATGGATTATGTGAGCTACATAGAGGGCGGTGCTTTCCCCACCACCGAGAACAAGCATATAAACATCGACCTTCGAAACGGAAAGAAGCTCACTCTGAAGGGACTCTTCAAGAACGTGAAGAAGCTCAGAGCAGCGATCGCGAAGCAGGCGATCTCTGACTATCAGACGCTTGCAAAGGGTGATTTTGGCTTTATGTCCGATTTCTACAAGGAAAAGGTTGGGACGAAGAAGGCCAGAAAAGAGTTTAAGAAGATCCTCACAGACAATTGGACTCTCGATGATGCAGTTTTTGCATATGACAGGATGACCATATATTTTGACGAGAGTCAGCACGGCATCCACGCTGACGGCATCTTCTACGTGCAGATACCCAAGAGCGTATATGCGCCTTATGTGAGAGACAAGCACACTCAGCTTCTGCTTCCTTACTCGATGGTAGAGGTGGAGCTTCCTTCACACCCCTCGGGAACAGGTTATGAGTGGGACGGCGGTTTGCCTGATGATTCTTCGATCCTGATCTTCGAGCAAAGCTACACCAAGCTCGGGGATGCATCGCAGGTGGGTCTCGCCGGAGGTCCTCACACGGATGTGTACGTATACAGATGGGGCGGCACACCGGGCAGGATAGATCTCGAGTATAAGCTCCAGAGGTCATGGGAGCCGGATGCAGAGCCTGCCGATACCTTTGTCAGACGTCTGATCGTGACCGAGGACGGGTTCATAACGGATGTCAACGGTGAAGACTGAATGATATAAATAAAGATTTGAGTTGCGATTCTTCGTGGAGTGGAATATTATTATATTCAGGTGGAGGTAGAAGATGGATCTCAACGGGTACGTGGTTTGTCTTGAAACTGAACATAGTGTGAACTCTATATATGAGAGTTTGAGAAGGCTTGCGGCAAAGGCTTCCATATTTGCCGCCTGCCTTCTTTTTGTTTTGATACGGGTCTGCGGCGCGCGCACTGCAAATGCCATGAGCGATCCGTCGATCACAAAGGACTATCCGGCGGATTTTGAGGCTATCAGGTACGACAGCTACGACGGTCTGGTCTCCGACGAGATCAACGCGGTGGAGCAGACGGAGGACGGTTATATATGGGTCGGAACGTATTCGGGCTTGTACAGGTATGACGGCAGCAGGTTCGAGAAGATCGATCTCGACGAGAGGATCAGCAACGTCATGCGCATGCACCTCGATATGGACGGAAGACTGTGGATCGGGACCAACGACAGCGGGATCTTCTGCTACGATCCGGACGGCGGGGAGCCGGTCTGCTATGACGCTTCAAACGGCCTTGATTCCTACTCGATCAGATCGATCACGGAGGATGACGAGGGCAATATATACGTCGGGACGGTGTCCCATATGTCCGTGATAAGAAAGGAAAAGAAAGCAGAGGTTCTTTTCGCGGATTCGGACCTGATCGGCGTGAGATCCCTGTCATATATTGGAGATGGTGTGACCGCAGGCGTGACGAGCTCGGGAGAGCTCATCCTCATAAAGGATGGCAGTCTGATCGCGAGGGAGAAACTCGGCGAAGAGGGCGTGTACTTTGCCGCGGTCAGCAGGTTTGGGAGAGGCAAGAAGACAGACGGGACCGGTGGTGCGCTCACTTTCCTTGTCGGGACCTCGAGCAATACGCTCGTGAGTATGAGGTTTGAAGGCGGGAAGCTTGAGACGGAGTATGTCGCGGATACCGGGAGCGTGTCTTATTTCAATGATGTCTTCTTTGACGAAAGAAGCGGGGGATACTTTTTCTGCGCGGAGAACGGCATGGGATACCTGGGGGCGGACAGGAGGCTTAAGTACCTCATGCAGCCTGATTTCGACAGCTCGGTATCCGACATGATCATAGATTATCAGGGGAGCATATGGTTTGTCTCCAACAAGCAGGGCATCATCGAGTTCTCATACGACCCCTTCATGGATGTCTTCCTGAAGGCCGGACTTGAGGATGCGGTGGTAAACTGTCTGTGCATAAGCGGGGGAAACCTCCTGATAGGCGCCGACAGCGGGATGTACGCGGTCGATGCGGTGAGCTATGAAAAGACGGAGCCCTCCTTCCTAAAGGAGTTCAAAAAAGTCAGGGTCAGACATATAATGGAGGACAGAAGCGGAAGGCTGTGGGTCTGCACTTACGGGCAGGAGGGCCTGTACCGGATCGACACGGACGGAAGCGTAAAGACCTTCAACGAGTCAAACGCCGGGACGCTGGGCGGGCGCTTCCGCACGAGCATCGAACTTGACGACGGAACGATAGTGGCAGCCTCAAACCTCGGACTCAACATGATAAGGGGCGACAGCGTCGTTGGCGTCATAGGTGAGAAGGACGGGCTTGATGCGCCCCAGATCCTCTCCATGGTGCTCGAGGAAGACGGAACCTTGGTCGTCGGAAGCGACGGAGCCGGGGTCTACATGATACGTGACGGAAAGGTTGTAGGAAGGAGAAGTGATGAGGACGGGCTTGAGACGCCGGTCGTGCTGCGCGTGGTGCCCTGCGAGGGCGGGTATCTCTATGTCACGAGCAATGCACTCTACTACGATGACGGCGTCAGAGTGAAGAAGCTTGGGCAGTTCCCCTACAACAACAACTACGACATATATCTCGCTGAAGACGGGACGGCGTGGATCAGCTCGAGCGCGGGCATCTACATCGTGAAGCTCACGGATCTGATCGCGGACGAGCCCTACCGCTACACATTGCTTGACCACTCCTGCGGGTTCACCACCTCGCTCACCGCAAATGCGTGGAACGCGGTCGCAGGCGACGGGGATCATCTGATCCTTTGCTGCACGGACGGAGTCAGGACGGTCTCTACGCGGGAATATGATTCATTTGAAAAGGAGTACTATGTATCGCTCCACTCCGTGACCTGCGACGATGTGGCAATAGAGCCCCGCGGCGACGGAGCGTACGTGATCCCGGAGGACACGAAGCGTATCCAGATAAGGGCGGCTGTGCTCAACTACATGCTCTCAAACCCGCTGGTAAGGCTTTACCTCGAGGGCGCGGATGATGAGGGGCGGACGTCCTTCCAGGAGGAACTTGCGCCGCTGTCCTTTACAAACCTCCCCTACGGAAGATACACTCTTCATATACAGATACTGGACAGCACGGAGCTCACGGTACTGAGGGACGTGACTGCACCCATATACAAGAACCCGAAGATGCTCGAGAGACCTCTGGTGAGAGGACTTCTCCTGATGCTTCTGGCAGGCTTTGTGGGCTTTGTGGTCTTTCGCATCATGAAGTCGACCATCATCCGCAGGCAGTACATCGAGATCAGGAGCGCGAAGGAGGAGGCTGAGAGGGCCAACACCGCAAAATCAAGGTTCCTCGCGAACATGTCCCACGAGATCAGAACGCCCATCAACACGATAATGGGTATGGACGAGCTGATACTCAGGGAGAAGGGTGATACGGCGGGCTACAAGGACAAGGTAAGAGGCTACGCCATGTCGATCAGGCACGCCTCGGAATCGCTTCTCGGCATAGTAAACGACATCCTGGATCTCTCCAAGATCGAGTCGGGCAAGATGAACCTTGTGGAGCGCGATTACGACTTAAAGGACCTCCTGACGTCTGTATTTGTCATGATCAACGTCAAGAGCGCCCAGAAAAACCTAAACTTCGAGGCAAAGATCGACCCGGATATACCGAGGTACCTCTACGGTGACGACCAGAAGATCAAGCAGGTCCTTCTAAACCTCCTGACGAACGCCGTCAAATACACTGAAAAGGGCGGTTTCGTGCTCGAACTGAAGCTCCTTGAAAGGGACGGGGATGCCTGCAGGATCGCCTACAGCGTGACCGATACGGGCATCGGCATAAAGGAGGAGGAGCTGCCCAAGCTCTTCGAGGCTTTTGAGAGGCTCGACGAGAAGAAGAACAGCGCAGTCCAGGGAACGGGACTCGGTCTTGACATATCAAGGCAGTTCGTTGCCCTGATGGGCGGAAATCTGGACGTTTCAAGCACTTACGGCGAGGGATCGAAGTTCTTCTTCGACCTGTCCCAGGGTGTGACCGGGGACGCAGCGATCGGGGCGGTCAGCGCAAATGATGAGATCAGCGCGGAAGACAGCTCCTACGCGCCTTTGTTCACGGCGCCTAAGGCGCGCATCCTCGCAGTCGATGACAACGATATGAACCTTCAGGTACTCTCGGGCCTGCTCGCAGGCACGAAGGTTGTGCTCGATACAGCGATGAGCGGGGAAGAGTGCCTAAAGAAGCTCGATGAGAGCGGGGACACCCCCTATCACGCAGTTCTCCTCGACCATATGATGCCCGGGATGGACGGCATAGAGACTGTGGGACATATCCGCGAGAGATATGAGACGCTTCCGGTCTTCGTGCTCACCGCAAA
>JAGDDC010000243.1 GCA_017958245.1 Lachnospiraceae bacterium | reverse complement strand
CGGGGATCGATCGGGGTGTCACTCGCATCGCTCTTAGGCTGTGCGTTGTCTTTCTCCTCGCTCTCAGGTTGTTCTTTGTCAACATCATCGGGTGAGGGCGCGTCCTTCGAGCCGTAGGTGATGTTCGATCTGATGCTTCCCGAGAAGAGGATGGCCTTCTGAGTCGCGATCGAGACCGTGTCCTCAAGCTCCTTCTTCGTGAAATCCTTTATGTCGCGTCCGTCTATTAGGACCCGTCCCTGAGTGGCGTCGTAGAACCTCGTGATCAGGCTTATGAGGCTTGTCTTGCCGGAGCCCGTCGCGCCTATTATGGCGAGCGTCTCACCGGGTGAAGCCGCAAATGATATGTCCTTGAGGCAAGGGTTCGAGGCGTCGGGATAAGAGAAGAAAACGTTCTCGAACTCGAGCCTGCCTGAGGAGGAACTGTCCTGCTTTGCTTTTTTCTTGCGTGTCTTTGTGTCACCGTCCGACGATATGTAGGTGATCGAGGGGGCGGTGTCCAAAACTTCGTTTATCCTTCGCGCGGAGACCATGGATCTCGGGAGAAGGATGAATATCGCAACGAGCATCATGAACGCCATGACGACCTGCAGAGCATACTGCGAGAAAGCTGTCATGTTGCCTATGGTGTCGATCCTCTCGAGAGGGTTCGCGGTGGCATTTACCAGAACCGCGCCGATCCAGTAGATCGCGAGCGTCAGTCCGCTCATGCACAGCGTGATGATCGGGAAAAGCACGCCCATGGTCCTGCTCGTGAAGAGGTGAGTCCTTGTGACGTCACGGTTTACCTTGTCAAACTTGCCCTCCTGGTAGCTCTCAGCGTTGAAGGCCCTCACGACCCTGACTCCCGAGACTCCCTCGCGGGTCACGTCGTTGAGGTTGTCGGTCAGCTTCTGGATCATCTTGAACTTCGGATAGGAGAGACCGACGACGGTGCCGATAGTTACGAGCATGACAGCTATCGTGCAAAGGGTGGCGGTGGTCCACTCTATACTTGTGACGGAGATCTTGAACAGGGCCCATACTGCGAGTATGGGGGCCTTGATCATGACCTGCATGCCCATCGCGACGAGCATTTGCATCTGTACCACGTCGTTGCCCGTTCTGGTAATGAGACTGGGCGTTGTGAAGTAGTTCATTTCCCTGTCGGAAAAAGATGTGATCTTGTCAAAGAGCTTCGTGCGCAGCGTCTTTGCGAAGTTTGCCGCGATGTGGGAGGAGAACCACCCGGTCGCGATCGCGGCGCTCATGCTGCCGAAAGCGCACAAAAGCATCATACCGCCGTTCTTTAGGACTTCTTCCTTGAGGATATCTCCCGAGGAGACGGAAGATGTGAGTCTGGCGGTGTAGTCGGGCATGGTCAGGTCGAGCCACACCTGAAACACTATCAGACCGATGCTTGCGACCAGATAGAGCAGATCGATCTTCTTTAGATTTTTGAGTATCTTTATCACGACACTTCCTCCAAACGTTGTATTTATGTGTTGGACAGCTGTCCGATCAATTTGAATTGAATCATGTTCGATTGTATCACACTTAATTTTAAAAGTGTAGGTCTTTTTCTTTTTTTTATCATCTTTTAATCTTTTGGGGATCCATTTGCGGCGGGAGCGGGTTGACTTGGGAGAGATAAAAGTATATATAGAACAGGGAGACAAAACAAAGGACACGCACAGACAGACGCAAATGAGCCACACACAGCCTCATGGTGCAGACGTGACCGAAGGATCAGGTGTATGAAAGAAAAAAAGTATGAGATGGATATGTGCAGCGGGCCGGTACTTTCGAAGATGATCAGGTTTGCGCTGCCTCTTATAGCCTCGAGCAT
>JAGDDC010000242.1 GCA_017958245.1 Lachnospiraceae bacterium | reverse complement strand
GGCATAGTCCTCTACATCTTCGCGCTGATAGACATAAACGAAAGGCTAGAGAAGCTGCAGAAAAGGCAGCTCGACGAGGCACAAAACCTCGGCCAGTCCCTGCTCATGTCCTACGAGCAGACAATCACCGCCGTGGCGCGCGCCATAGATTCGAAGGACCGCTATACGAGGGGCCACACGCTGAGGGTCGCCGAGTACTCAAAGGAGATAGCGACCGCCCTCGGCATGGATATGAGGGGAAGCTACGAGGTCTACTTCTCGGCCATGGTGATCAACTTCGGAAAGATAAAGCTCCCGGATGAACTGCTGTCAAAGAGGGAGAGGCTGTCTGCGGCAGAGGAGGCCATGATAAAGAGCATTCCGACGCTCGATAAAGAGATACTCTCCGAGGTTGAGGAGATACCCTATATAAGCGAAGCTGCGAAGTACTTCTGCGAGAGGTACGACGGAAAGGGTTATCCGGAGGGACTTAAAGGCGATGCCATACCGCTCTCTGCAAGGATCGTCGCGGTGGCGAACGCCTATGATGAGATGACCTCGTTCAAGTATGACAGGCCGCCGCTCGCGCAGGGAAAGGTGAGAGGGATACTGCTCGACGGTTCGGGGAAGGAGTTTGACCCCGACGTGGTGAACGCCATGGTGGGCCTGATCGACCGCGACACCGAGTACAACATGCGTGAGGAGGACGACGAAAGCCTCGAAGAGGAAGAGAGGAACGACATAAGCGTCATAACCAACATGCATTTCGGGGAATACAAAAAGACTGTCTCCGACGGTGTGCGCATCTCTGACAGCCACAACATGATCACCTTTGAGGCGCGTCCCGATCCCGGCTTTGACAGGGAGACATCGCTTCCCGCGCTGATACTCTTTGACTCGTTCGACAGGTGCGTTCACAGGAACGAGAAGACCATCAGGAACCTGCACTACATTGAGTTCGGCGAGATATGGCTCGACGGGCACGCCATATGCACCTCCGCGAGAGACATAAAGACTGACATAGTCAGGAAGGAGGGGGCCGGAGTCCCCGACCGGAACGAGTGGGTGGCTTACGAGATAGACGCCCTGGGCATAGGGGACCACGTGAGGGTGAGCATAGACAGCGCTTACATGCACGCGGACATCACGGTGGCTCTTCCCGACGCGACGAGGTACGTCTATGTCGCTGCCACGGGAGAGAACTGCACCATAAGAAAGATAGCGGTAAAGAGGATAGAACCGGGAGACGACGACCACATAGAGAGGATAGCTCCCGAGGTGAGCTTCTTCACCAGAAAGGACGGGGATATACCCAACGTCGAGGTGGACGGTTACAGGGAGGCATATTCCTCCCCGGTCTCTGTCGAGGACGGCATGAGGATATCCTTCAGGACCTGCGCCCTTCCCGCTGCGAACCAGGTCCAGCACTGCGCTTACCTGCTCTTGTACTCCTCTGCGGACGGGACCGTGGGAGGCGAGGGTTACGCCGAGTACTCCTGCATACGACTTGACGGCGAGGACGTGACCGAGAACGACAAGGCGGAGAACAGGCTTTCCGTGACGAAGGATGAGAACTTCGCAGGATGGGATGCCTGGAAGGAGCAGAACAAGAACGGGCTCGACTATCTGATCGAGTTTAAGAGAAAGAAGAACAGGATCGTCTTTACGACAGAGAACGCCGGCATCTACGTGGAATGCACGACCACCGTTCCAAAGGAAACGGACGAGGTGTACGCGGCTCTCACGGGACACCTGTGCACGCTCATGAGCATAAAAGTAAACTGAGGTGTTCCAAGGCAATGCCTGCATCCCTCAAGACCTACAGACCACTTGTTTTTTGTTATCCCTACAGGTATAATGAACATAAGTGGTCTTTGTTTGTATCGGGGTTCGGGGATGCGATCTTCGGGCCGGAGAGGACGGCTTTATGTCGCAGTTTTTTTTGACCGGGACACTGTTTTTGGCGATCCCCGCACCGGAGCTGATATCCATCGTGGTCAGCGTCGTGGCGGTGGTCCTCTTTGCGGTGTTTCTCATAAAGAGTATACATAACAGGGAGGAAGCGGAGAGGAACGCACTCGCGCTCAAGAGGATCACGAACTCTGTCGGCGCGGGCCTTGTAAACTACCTTCCGAACGAGGACGGGCTGATCCTCTTTGCGAGCGCCAGGTTTTACAGCATGATAGGCTACTCGAAGGACGAGGTCGAGGAGAAGTTCGACGGGAAGTTTTTCTCCATAGTGTCGCCCGAACACAGGGCGCTGTGCAGGACATTTGAGTACGAGAACGGAGAGAACGTGCTCAGGCAGGAGATCTTAGTCCACACGAGAGAGCGGAACGAAGCGGGAGAGGTGGTTTTAAAAGAGAAATGGTTCCTCCTCACCGGAAACATCATCCGCAAGAGGAACGGCAGGGAGTCTGTCTCCGCGGTCATGGTCGACGTGACGAAGGACCACGAGATGAACGAGCACCTCAGCATGGAGAAGGAGCGCTACAAGGTAGTCTCCGAGCTGAGCAACGATATAATCTTCTCCTACAGCTACCGCACGGATACCATAGAGTTCGGCGAGGGCTTCGATATGCTCTTTACGGGAGACTCGGTGAGGTCGGGTTTCCTCTCGGACAAGAGCTGGAGAGAGAAGGCGGTCCACAGGGAGGATCTTGAAACCTTCGGCGCGATCTGCAGCATAGCGGAGAGCGGAAGGGAAGAGGTCGACGAACAGGTGCGCTTAAAGACAAGAGACGGAAAGTACATCTGGTGCAGGATCATAGCGAAGGCCATCAAGTCGAGAGGCGACCGAGGCACCGAGGTGATCGGCAAGATCATGAACATAGACCGCCACAAGAGAGAGCTCTCGGAGCTTGAGAGCAAGGCGATGAGAGACCCCATGACGGGCGCCCTCAACAAGGAATCGACAAGAGTCTTCATAGAGAACTACATAGAGCGCTACCCCGATATGCCCGGCATGTTCCTGATACTTGACATAGACAAGTTCAAGAACGTGAACGATACCTACGGGCATCTCATGGGCGACAAGGTTCTGATCCGCGCGGTGAACGAGATGAGGAAGGCCTTCAGGTCGGATGACATCATCGGAAGGATCGGCGGCGACGAGTTCGTGGTGTTCATAGGCAACATACGAAGCAACGATATCATGATAAAGCAGGCAAAGAAGCTGCATGAGGTCCTCAGGACCCCCGCTGTGTTCGAAGAGGTGACCATACCGATGTCAGCAAGCATAGGCATCGCGCTCTTTCCCGAACACGGGCGCAGTTACGAGGATCTGCTCGCATGCGCCGACAGGGCGCTCTACGAGGTAAAGGGAACAACAAGGGACGCCTTCATAGTGTACGACGGACGTCCGATGTAACATACGAAAGGAAACATCTTCAATGCCACTGGTCTTAGGCTTGACGGCCCACGTTGACGCGGGCAAAACCACTCTGGCAGAAGAGATGCTCTATCTGGGAGGCACTGTAGGCAAGCCCGGAAGAGTGGACCACGGTGACGCGTTCCTCGACAACGATCCTCTCGAGCGCGAGCGTGGCATAACGATCTTTTCAAAACAGGCAGAGTTTTCATACGGTGATCGGGGTGTCACGCTTCTTGACACTCCCGGTCATATTGATTTTAGCGCGGAGATGGAGAGGACGCTATCGGTCCTCGACGCTGCCGTGCTCATAGTCAGCGCGCCCGACGGCATAAGGAGCCACACTAGATCCTTTTTTGAACATCTTCGCAGGGCAAATGTTCCCGTCTTCGTCTTCTTCAACAAGATGGACATATTGGAAAAGGCGGGCGGAGCAGACAGGAAAAAGCTGATAGGAGATGCGGGAAAGAGCCTCGGCAGGGGCTTTGTCGACTTCTCGCTCGAGGGGGAGGAGCTGGCGGACGAGGTATCTCTCTTTGACGACCGCATCGCAGAGAAGCTCCTTGAGGGCGGAGGCCTTGATGAGGGGGATCTGTCGCGCGCCATAGAGGAGGGCCTTGTATTCCCATGCTTTTTCGGATCTGCACTTCGTGGGGAGGGCGTTCGCGAACTCCTTGACGCAGTAGTGAGGCTTGCGCCGAAAAAAAGCTACGGAGAGACATTTGCGGCGAGGATCTTTAAGATCACGAGAGATGAGAAGGGCAGCAGGATGACTCACCTCAAGGTCACGGGCGGGAAGCTCTCCGTGAGGGACACCGTCGAGTACGAGGACAGGTTCGGGGAGAAGATCTCTGAGAAGGTGAGCCGCATAAGGATATACAACGGCGCGAAGTACGCGACCGCCGATTCGGTGGAAGCGGGGACGGTGTGCCAGGTCTACGGGCTTTCAAAGACGGTCGCGGGAGCGGGACTCGGAGGCGAGAAAGAATTTGCCCACGGGAGCTTCCAGCCCGTGATCAAATACCGCGTGAACCCTAAGCTTCCATGCGACATGGGCGAGTTCATAAAGAAGATGAAGCTCCTCGAGGAGGAGATGCCGGAGCTTTGCGTTGAGTACAACGAGACCACCGGGGAGGTCTACGCGGGAGTATCGGGCGAGGTGATGCTCGAGGTGCTCCAGAGAGTCATAGAAGAGCGGTTTGGGACAGCGGTCACCCTGGACGAGGGAAGCGTTGTCTACAAGGAGACGATCACGGCTCCCGTCGAGGGAGTGGGACATTTTGAGCCGCTGAGGCACTACGCGGAGGTTCACCTCATACTCTCACCGCTTCCCGCGGGCAGCGGGATCGTGGCTGAGAGCACGGTGAGTGAGGACGACCTTGCAAGGAACTGGCAGAGGCTCGTGATCACGCATATACTCGAGAAGGAACACAGGGGAGTGCTCACCGGAAGCGCTCTAACGGACGTGAAGATCACCCTGGCCGCGGGCAGGAACCACATAAAACACACCGAGGGCGGGGATTTCAGGCAGGCGACCTACAGGGCAGTGAGACAGGGTCTCATGAAGGCGCAGAGCGTGCTGCTCGAGCCCTACTACGATTTCAGGCTGAGCCTGCCGGCGCAGGCAGCCGGCAGAGTCTTAACGGACATAGAGCAGATGAAGGGCGAGGCAAGAGTTGAGGAGAGCCTTGGAGACCTCGTGACGATCACGGGGAACGCGCCCGTCATAGGGCTTCGCGGGTACAAAAAGACGCTCATGATGCTCGGCGCGGAGGACGCAGTCTTTGAGAACGCGGGCTTCAAGCCCTGCCACAACACGGGAGAGGTGATAGAGACTTTCTCGTACGACCCCGACGCAGACCTTGAGAACCCTGCATCCTCGGTCTTCTGCGCGAAGGGGAGCGCCGTGATCATACCTTGGAACAGGGTCGGAGAGTACATGCATTTAGAGAGCGTCATGGGAAGGAAGGATGCGGATGAGGAGGAGCAGGAGAACGAAGGCTCGCGCAGAGATGAGCGCCCGTCCCCCGCAAATGACCCCTCTCCCGGCACGGACGGAGCCCACAGGCTCAGCTACTACGACGACAAGGAGCTTCAGGGGATCTTTGAGAAGACCTTCGGGCCCGCAAAAGACAGGCAGAGCGTTCACAAGCGCCGCGTCGGTGACGGGGAAGTGAGCGAGGATCGCGACAAAAGGCCTCCCGCAAGGGTGAAGATAAAGGATCCCGAGAAGACCTATCTCCTGGTCGACGGCTACAACATAGTCTTTTTCAGCAAAGAGCTTAAAGAGCTCTCCGCCAAAGACATAGGGGCCGCCCGCCACAAGCTCATGGACATACTCGACAACTACGCAGGCTACACGAAGACAAACGTGATACTCGTCTTTGACGCTTACAAGGTGGAGAACGGACCGGGGGAGACTTTCAGATACAACAACATAGACGTGTGCTACACAAAGGAGGCCGAGACCGCGGACTCGTACATTGAGAGGACCAGCAGAGTGCTCGCAAAGGACAGCGACGTGTGCGTTGCGACTTCCGACGGCCTCGAGCAGCTGATCATTTTCGGGGAAGGCGCGAGAAGGATCACGGCAAAAGAGCTCTTTGAAGAGGTTGAGAGAGTTTCGTTTCAGATCGGACAGAACCAGGGAGACCAAAAAAAGATCGGCAGCAGCCTGTCAGATCTCTTAAAAAAGGAGTGAGTGTTATTCCGGAGAACACAAATCTGATCATATTGCTCGCGATGATCATCATCGTGCTGGTCGTGGCGCTCGCGTTCGTCTTTTCGGTGGGTGTCGAGCGAAAGAGAGTGATCGACAAGATCAAGACCAGGGTCGAGGAGAACAGAAAGCTCCTCGGAGATATCCCCGGAGGCATCGGAGTCTTCGATATAAGCGGGGAGGACGTCGTGTGCACATATATAAACGACGGCTTCAAGGACATAGTCGGGAGCGGGGCTTTTCTGTCCTTTTACCTCGAGAGTCCGTTGAAACTCTTAAACCCTGAGGATATCGACACTCTAAAGCGCGCGATCCGCAGCGCAAAGAAGACCGGAGATATGTTCGACTGTGATGTCCGCTTCAGGAGGGAACTCGACAGAGATCATCCGTCGGATGCAGGGCACACCGAGTACAGGTGGGTCAACATCAAGGCCAAGAACGTGTCGTTCGAGCAGGACAAGTTCCAGTTTTATGCGCATTTTACGGATATAGACGCGAGAGTCAGGGCGCAGAAAAAGATTGAGGAGGCGGACGCCACTCTCGCTGCCGCGCTCGATGTCTCGGATGTCATGTACTGGGAGTACTACCCCGAGGAGCACTACACGCTCGAGGGCATCGGATCCCAGAGGATGCTCGGCATAGACAGGCGCATAGATAACTACCCCGAGAGCTGGATCACGATGGGGCTCGTGCACCCCGATCACATACAGAGGCTGAGAGACCTGCACAAGAAGGTCGACGACGGAGCCGAGACGGTCTCCGAAGAGCTGCTCGAGAAGTACAAGGACGGCTCCTACCACTGGGATCTGCTTTCTTACCGCTCCATATATGACGAGGACGGAAAGCGCATCAAGGTCGTGGGAACATGCAGGGACGTGTCGACACAGAAGGCTCTGGAGCTGCAGTTCTCGGGCTATATGGACGCTATGCTCAAGATGAACCCCGAGTCCATAGCGTGCTTCAGAATGAACCTCACAACGAACTGGGTCGGTGACGGGCGGTGCAGCAATGATATAGTCAACAGCTTCGCTGACAGCGGCAATGTCGAGGAGTTCTTCAAAGAGGCCACAAAACATATACCGATCTCCGAGAGGGCGGGCTACCGCAACACCTTCAACAGAACGAAGCTCATAGACGCCTGCATGTCGGGTGAGACCATGATCTCCTACGAGCATCATTCCACCATAAGCATGTACAGCGGCATGTGGATGCGTACCGTCATAAACATGGCTCCAAACCCCGCAAACGGTGAGATAGAGGCCGTCATCATGACGGTCAGCATAAACGACGCCAAGATAACCGAGGCAGTCTTTGCGGAGACGGTGCTCAGGGACTATGACACGCTGATCTACGCGGATATAGAGACAGGCATGTACTCTTTCTTCGTCCAGGACAAGATCGAGTACCGCGAGAACCTGTATGAAGACGGGATCTCTGCAATAGAGGCCGGAGAGAAGGTCGACGAGAGCGACAGGGAGCGCATGAGCTCGTACTTTGACAGGGGAAAGCTCTCCAGGTCTTTCGAGAGC
The DNA here is from genome assembly GCA_017958245.1 of Lachnospiraceae bacterium. The sequence goes on along the minus strand of JAGDDC010000242.1, from coordinate 2,648 downwards.
AGGTCTCATTTTACGCTGTATTACGCTGCTTTCAGGAGACACTCAAAGAGGCGCAAGAAGATCAGGTTCTCCCTCACCGACCCTGAGAACGGAAGGTTCATCATAACGGTGACAGACGTGACCGACGTCTACATGCAGGAGCAGGAGAAGAACCGCGTGCTCCAGCGCACCCTCGCAGAGGCGAAGGAGGCGAACAGCGCGAAGACGGATTTCCTCGCGAGGATGAGCCACGACATAAGGACGCCCATGAACGGAGTCCTCGGCATGACGAGGCTGGCGCTCGAGGAGAAGGACCCGGAGAAGATGAGGAACTACCTCTCGAAGATCGACTCTTCGGCAAACTTCCTCTTAGGTCTCATAAACGACGTCCTCGACATGTCAAAGATCGAGAGCGGGAGCATAACCTTAAACTACGAACCCTACCCTCCGGACGAGTTCTTCCGGTACATAGACGCAGTCTTCTCGAACCTGTGCGAGCAGAAGAACATCAACTTCATCTTCACGGGCCTGAAAAAAGAGGGCGGCGTGATCGTGGACAAGCTGCGGTTTAACCAGATCTTCTTCAATCTTTTGTCGAACGCCGTCAAGTTCACTCCGGCGGGAGGCACGATAGAGCTCTGGTTCGGAGACATAGAGCACGTCGGAGACGGCGTCATACGCTTCAAGGCCAGAGTGAAGGACTCCGGCATAGGCATGAGCGAGGAGTTCAAGCAGCACATGTTCGAGCCCTTCTCGCAGGAGAGGACCGACATGGCGGGCGGTTCGGGCACCGGTCTCGGACTTGCCATAGTAAACAGCCTTGTCAAGCTGCTGGGCGGGACCATATCAGTCGAGAGCAAGCTCGGCGAAGGGACAAGCTTCACTTTGGAGTTCACGCTCAAGGTCTCCATGGGTGAGAAGGAAGGCGCGGATCAGGCCGATGTGCAAAGCATAGAGGACGACCTTGCGGGCAGAAGGATACTCCTGTGCGAGGACAACGAGATCAACGCCGAGATCGCCATGCTCACGCTCGAGAAGGCGGGCATGATAGTCGAGTGGGCGAGGAACGGCAAAGAGGGTGTCGACAAGTACAGAGACGGCGCGGGCATATTCGACGCTGTCCTCATGGACATAAGGATGCCTGTGATGGACGGATTGGAGGCTGCGAAGCAGATCAGGGAGTCGGGGACCTTCGACGCGAAGTCCATCCCGATCATCGCTCTCACCGCAAATGCTTTTTCCGACGATGTGGAGGAGAGCAGGAAGGTCGGCATGAACGCCCATCTTTCAAAGCCTTTTGAGCCCGAGACCGTGTATGAGACGCTCGCGAAAGCCATAAGTCTTGCGGAGGTTGATTCTTGACGCACGCATACGTCTTGTATATAATTCTTCATAACGGTTTTTCGCGGGGGCGGAAACTGCCTGTCCGGGTTTCGAAAACCGTATAAGACTGAAAGTCAAGTCCGGAGCTGCTTTCGGGCTTCACCGGTGCCGCGGCAGGCACGTCACCGGTGTATACCATGCCTGCGGCAAGGTACATAGGATGGAAGACGAGTTTAGAGAGATAGCCGAGAGGATCGCGGGGCTCAGAGACGCCTGCGGATACAGCATAGAAGAACTTGCGGCCGAACTTGACATACCTGTCGAGGTGTACAGAAAGTATGAGGAGTCGGGGGAGGACATCCCGATAAGCGTCATTTACCAGATATCCAAGAAGTTCGGCGTGGATTTCACGGAGATCCTCACGGGGACTTCAGCCAAGCTCAACACCTACCACGTCGTGAGAGCGGGCAAGGGACAGGTGATAGACAGGTATCCGGGGTACTATTTCAAGGATCTGGCTTACAGGTACTCAAAGAAGATCATGCAGCCTCTCCTCGTCACGATCGATCCGTCGGACAAGCCGGCGGCGCTCGTAACGCACAAGGGAGAGGAGTTCAATATGGTCCTTGAGGGGACGATCATACTTGACCTAAACGGCAAGGAGATCGTGCTCGAGAAGGGGGACAGTGTGTACTTCAACCCGAACATACCTCACGGACAGAGGTGCGGGGGAGACGCGCCCGCGACTTTCCTCACTATGATAGCGGAGATCTGAGGTCTCCGGCGGGTCAGGGCCCGGCGAAAAGAAAACAGAGGTGACAGAAATGCTTGAGAAGTATCTTCCCCGCACGGAGTTTAGCTCGTACGAGGATTTTAAGGCAAACTACAGGGTAAACATACCGGAGGATTTCAATTTCGGTTTCGACATAGTTGACGGTTGGGCGAAGGAAAAGCCCGAAAACAGGGCGCTCGTATGGTGCGACGATGACGGTGAGGAGAAGGTCTTCACCTTCGAGCAGATGAGCAGGCTCTCGAACAGGGCTGCCAATTACTTCAAGAAGCTCGGCATACACAAGGGATCGGTCGTCATGCTGATCCTCAGAAGGAGATATGAGTACTGGATCTGCGCGACGGCCCTGATCAAGCTCGGGGCGATCCTTATCCCCGGGACTCTGCAGCTTACGACGCACGATCTCGTATACCGCGCGAACGCTGCCGGGATCAGCATGTTCATAGCGCTCGACGACGATTTCGTCGTGACTCAGGTTGAGAACGCCGCGAAGGAGGCGCCCACGGTCGAGCACATCATGCTCGCGAACGGGCACAGGGAAGGATGGCTGAACCTT
>JAGDDC010000241.1 GCA_017958245.1 Lachnospiraceae bacterium | reverse complement strand
GACGCGCCTGGGCAGGCTCTTCTCCATGGTCGCCTCGTCAAATGTGTTTATGCCGTAGTATTCCTCAAGGTTTTTCGTCATTGTCCGCTCTCCCTTTTCAAGCATCACTCCAGATACCATCTGTCCTCTCCGGTCTCCTCTTCGCTTCCCTCGGCCTCGGGCGTGTACTTCTTGAGTATCCTCTCAACGAGCAGTGACCTTAAGAAACACAGCACTCCCGGTATCACCATAGGTATGATCAAAAAGAGTCCGTACACTATGATGTATGGAAGATAGGTGTAGAGGAGATATACAACCCCCACAAGCACTGCCACCATGATGAAGGTGGTCGGGAAATGCCTGATGGATATGAGCACCGAATCCAGCACGAGCTGCTTGAGCGTGATCTTGAACCTCGAGAGTATGGGATTGATCCAGACGAGTATAAAGCACAGGAAGAAGGTTATGCACGTAAAGATCACGTAGAACACCGTCCCGAGCGAGCTCCCCTGCCCGCGCAGGTAAGCCGCGTATCTGAAGTCGACGTAGAGTATCACCGCAGCCACCAGCGCGACGGCGTTCAAGATGATGCCCTGCTTCGCGTTCTCCTTGAAAGCATGGAAGAAGGATCTTGTCACATATCCCCTGCCTCTCCTTATGACCTTCACGACCGCGTAGTACATGGACGCGGATGCCGTAAACATGGTTACTATGCCGAGGCTCGTCACTGTCCACAGGATACTCAGCCAGACGAGATCCCATATCTTTCCCATAGTTGTAAAAAAACCGTTTTCCGGATCAAAAATCCTGCTCATTTCAAGTACCTCTTATTGTTTTATTTATCGGTCATTTGGCGTGAAGGGGGCTTCTCCCTGCCCTTCCGCAAAAGCTTCCTCAGATCCTTCCGCTTCCGCGGCCGGACCCTGCGGTCCCGCGTTCCCCAAGTCTTCCGCTTCCTCTAAAGTTCCCTCTTCAGAGGCTTCTCCCTGTTCCTCACCCGGGATCGTGACAAGGACATACTCCTGCTCGGGCAGCGAGTCGATGCCCGCGTAGTCGTCCGTTTCGGTGGTGAGCCCGCGCTTTCTGAGCCGTTTTTCCGTGATCTCCTTGACTATCATATAGATGCAGGCAAAGACCGGGACGCCGAGCACCAGGCCCGGAAGTCCGAACATCCCGCCGAAGAAGATACATGCGAAGAGTACCCAGAAGGGAGACAGGCCGATGCTGCCTCCGACGATCCTCGGATCGAGTATGTTGCAGTCAAACTGCTGCAGGAGCACGATGAAGATGACGAAATACAGGCACTGCAGCGGATCCACAAAGAGGATCAGGAGCGCCGAGGGTATCGCGCCTATGTAAGGTCCGAAGAACGGGATCACGTTCGTCACGCCGATGAAGGTCGAAATGACTATCGCGTAGGGAAGTCCGAGTATCCTCATGCCGACGAAGCACAGGAGACCGATGATCGCCGAATCTATGACCTTGCCGATGATGGCGCCCGAGAAGATCGCGTAGCACCTCTTCGCTATGCGGATGATGGTGTTCGCGGACTTTCTCCTGAAGATCGAGAAGGTCATCTTCTTGGCCTGTGCGGCGAACCTGTCCTTTGAGGCGAGCACGTAGACTGCGAAGATGAAGCCTATGATGAAGTTGTATACGACATTCACGACGTCCCAGACTCCCGTCAGAAGGAACTGGGCTATGTCGGAGATCTGTGAGAACAGCCTGTTCTCGATGATGTCTTCGACGTAGGTGGTCGCCGTCTCGACAGCCTTCCTCAGATACCCGCCGAAGACCGTGCTGCTCTCCGTCAGGTCGTTGAACCATGCCATGAAGCCTTCGACCTGCTTGGGCAGCTCATCGACCATGATCCCTACCGTGTTTGCGATCTCGGGAACGATCAGGTAGAACAGGAGCGCGATCAGAGCGAGCGCAATGACGAGCGTCAGGAAGATGCTTATGGCCTTGGCGGCCTTCTTGGCTCTGGTGAGCTTCTTTGCGTGCTTCTGGAAGGTATGTGACAGATGCCTGTCAAAAAAGTTCATGACCGGAGTGAGCAGAAATGCTATGACGATTCCGTAGATAACAGGGCCGAGAGCAGATCTGACGTCCTTGAAGAACTTGGATACGTCCTCGCTCTTTACGAAGAGGAACACCAGGACAACAGCGGCCGCAAGCACAAGAAAAGCCGTGATGCCGACTCTTATGTACTTCGTTCTGTCTACCTTTCTTCTTCTGTCCGGGATCAATCTCTCTCTAGCCATGGCAAATCTCCTCCTTCCAACGATTCTAACACATCTTATGTCTTAAGTTAAGTTTTTTTGATAAAAATGCCCGTAAAAACAATTTGCGGTGTACAATTTTTTTTGCGTGTGATAAAATCTATTTGGGGTAATAAAACTAACAGCGAAAGGACGTACCGACATGGACCAGACTTTTAAGAACGCTTTTATCTTCGATCACCCTTTGATCATCCACAAGCTTTCGATCATGAGGGACAAGAACACAAAGACCCGTGACTTCAGAGAGCTCGTCAGTGAGGTGGCCATGCTCATGGCTTACGAGGTGACGAGAAACTTCGAGCTTGAGGATGTCGAGATCGAGACTCCTATCTGCAAATGCAAGACAAAGATGCTCTCCTCAAAGAAAAAGGTGACATTTGTCCCTGTACTGAGAGCAGGACTCGGCATGGTGGACGGTATGCTGAGGATACTTCCTCAGGCGCGCGTCGGTCACATCGGACTCTACAGAGATCCCGAGACCATGAAGCCTGTTGAGTACTACTGCAAGCTTCCCGAAGACTGCGCGGAGAGCGAGGTCATAGTCCTCGACCCCATGTTCGCGACCGGCGGTTCGGCCATCGCTTCCGTCGACGCCCTGAAGAAACACGGATGCAACAACATCCGTTGGGTCTCGATCATAGCAGCGCCCGAGGGTATCAACAATTTCCACAAGGTCCATCCGGACATACCCGTCTTCTGCGCTGTTGTTGATGAGAAGCTCAACGAGCATTCCTATATAGTTCCCGGTCTCGGAGACGCCGGAGACAGGTTGTTTGGCACAAAGTAAAGCTTATGAACGGAGTAAGGTATGGGTGTTACACTTGAAGAATTAAAGCAGATCGCACACGGACTTGCTGTACATTTCGGATCGAACTGTGAGGTGGTGATCCACGATCTCAAGGCGGAGAAGCTGTCGAATTCCATAGTCTATATCGAGAACGGCCATATAAGCAACAGGAAGCTCGGTGACGGGCCTTCCCACGTTGTTCTTGACGCCCTGCACGGGGACATGAAGGAGGAGGACCATCTGGGTTATCTCACCCAGACCAAGGACGGCAGGATACTCAAGTCCTCGACCATGTACATCCGCGACGAGAGCGGCACGATCATTTACATACTGGCCATCAACTACGATATAACCGGACTCATGATGACGGACAACGCTCTGAGATCCTTCATAGGCACCGAAGAGAAGGCCGAGTCCGCAGAGAAGATCACAAACAACGTGAACGAGCTGCTTGACGATCTGATCGAGCAATCAGTCAGAAAGATAGGCAAGCCGGTAGCATACAT
>JAGDDC010000240.1 GCA_017958245.1 Lachnospiraceae bacterium | reverse complement strand
CATAAAGGAGTACCTTGAGAGGGTCGGCGTCGCGTGCACGGTGATAGGAGATCTCGCTGAGGCTTTCAGATACCTTGAGCTCGCACACAAGCACGCCAAGGACCCCTCGATAGTCTTCATAAAGAGTACCTACAAGAGGGCGGACGGCTTCGGCGTGCTGAGGGCGCTCAGAGGACAGTTGAAGCTCACTGCGCCGATCGTCATGACACTCGGACAGAACGACGTAGTCCAGCTGCAGAAGGCCTCGGAATCGGGCGCTACCATGTGCCTGAGCGAGCCGGTCTTCCAGAGCAGTCTCTTTGACTGCCTCAAGAAGACCCTGAAGAACGACGAGGATGTTCCCGCAGGGGACGGGGCTGAGGCGGATTTCACGGGAAAGAGGCTTCTGCTCGCTGAGGACAACGACCTGAACGCGGAGATCGCGCTGGAGATCATAGGAAACACCGGCGCGCTGATAGACAGGGCGCACGACGGGAGGGAGGCATTTGACATGTTCAAAGCTTCCGAACCGGGATTCTATGACATGATACTCATGGATATACAGATGCCTGAGCTCGACGGATATGAGACGACCATGGCCATAAGGGCGCTCGGCACGGATTACGCGATGGGCATACCGATCGTCGCGCTCACGGCCAACGCTTTCTCGGCAGACGCGGTCCGGGCGGTGGAGGCCGGCATGGACGCGCATCTCGCGAAGCCTATCGAGTTTGACAAGCTATACGAGATGATGAGGAAGTACATATAAAAAACACGGAAGGCCCTGTTCGCGCGGGGTCCAAGCCCGTGAATATAAAATGAAAAGAGGATTTAACAATGGCAAAAGTGAGAACACGCTTTGCTCCGAGCCCTACGGGGAGAATGCATGTAGGGAATCTTAGGACTGCGCTCTACGAGTACCTCATAGCGAAGCACGAGGGCGGAGATTTCATCCTGAGGATCGAGGACACAGATCAGGAGAGATATGTAGAGGGCGCCGTGGACATCATTTACGATACGCTCAGGAAGACCGGCCTGATCCACGACGAGGGGCCTGACAAGGACGGCGGCTTCGGGCCTTACGTCCAGAGCGAGAGGATGAAGTCGGGCATTTACCTCGAGTACGCAAAGAAGCTCGTTGAGCAGGGTGACGCTTACTACTGTTTCTGCACAAAGGAGAGACTTGAGTCCCTGAAGAGTTCGGTCACCTCGGAGGACGGGGAGACCAAGGAAGTCGCGAAGTACGACAAGCATTGCCTGCACCTGTCAAAGGAGGAGGTGGAGGCAAACCTCGCCAAGGGTATGCCCTACGTCATCAGGCAGAACGTTCCCACGACCGGGACAACTTCCTTCAAGGACGCGATCTACGGCGAGATCACCGTGGAGAACGAGGAGCTGGACGACATGATCCTCATCAAGTCCGACGGCTATCCGACCTACAATTTTGCCAATGTAATAGACGACCACCTCATGAACATAACTCATGTTGTGAGGGGAAATGAGTACCTTTCCTCGACGCCAAAGTACACGCTGCTGTACAAGGCTTTCGGCTGGGAGGAGCCTGTGTATGTGCACTGCCCGCTGATCACGAACGAGGAGCATCAGAAGCTGTCAAAGAGAAGCGGACATTCATCATTTGAGGATCTGCTGGATCAGGGCTTCGTGGTCGAGGCGATCGTGAACTTCATGGCGCTCCTTGGGTGGAGCACCGGCACGGATGAGGAGATCTTCTCGCTCGAGGAGCTCGTGAAGGAGTTTGATTACACGAAGATCAACAAATCCCCCTCAGTCTTTGACATGAACAAGCTCAGATGGATGAACGGCGAGTATATAAAGCGCATGGACAACGAGAAGTTCTATGAGCTCGCCACACCGTACATAAAGAAGGCCGTGACGAAGGACTATGACGCAAGGAAGATCGCGGACCTTGTGAAGACGCGCATCGAGACGCTCTGCGACATAGCGGAGAAGATCGATTTCTTTGACGCGCTTCCCGAGTACGACACGGCTCTGTATGAGCACAAGAAGATGAAGACCACGAAAGAGTCTTCTCTCGGTGTCTTAAAGGAGCTCCTTCCGAGGCTTGAAGCGACGGATGATTACTCCAAGGACGGGATCGAGAAGCTTCTCATGGATTACGTCGCTGAGAAGGGCGTGAAGAACGGTCAGGCTCTGTGGCCCGTGAGGACCGCCGTTTCGGGCAAGCAGGTGACTCCGGGAGGCCCTTATGAGATCATGGAGATACTCGGCAAGGAAGAGTCGCTTGCAAGGATCAGGAAGGGTATCGCTCTCCTTGAGGCAGAGCAGGCGTAACACAGGGGTTCCGGTCTGACGGCAGAGCAGGCACGCCATCAGACACACCGCAAAGGCGCGGAAGGATCATTTGCCTGCGGTTAGGCAACGGTTATGTACAAGATAGGTTATGACAACGAGAAGTATCTGAAGATACAGTCTGAGAAGATAAAGGAGAGGATAGAGAGCTTCGGCGGCAAGCTCTATCTGGAGTTCGGGGGGAAGCTCTTCGATGATTTCCACGCTTCCCGCGTGCTTCCGGGTTTCGCGCCGGACAGCAAGATCAACATGCTGACCAAGCTCAAGGATCAGGTAGAGATCGTCATCGCGATCAACGCAAATGACATAGAGAAGAACAAGGTGAGGGGCGATCTCGGGATCACCTACGACATGGACGTCCTTCGGCTCATAGACGCTTTCAGGGGTTACGGGCTCTACGTGGGGAGCGTCGTGCTCACCCAGTTCAACGACCAGCCCGGAGCGGACGCTTATCAGAAGAAGCTTGAGGCACTTGGGCTCAAGGTATACAGGCATTATCCCATACAGGGATACCCGTCGAACCTCCCCCTCATAGTGGGAGACGACGGCTTCGGAAAGAACGACTATATAGAGACTGAGAAGCCTCTCGTCGTAGTCACTGCGCCCGGGCCCGGGAGCGGAAAGATGGCGACCTGCCTCTCGCAGATATACCATGAGAGCAAGAGAGGGGTCCACGCGGGATACGCGAAGTTCGAGACCTTCCCGGTCTGGAACCTTCCCTTGAACCACCCGGTCAACATAGCCTACGAGGCTGCGACCGCTGACTTGAACGACGTCAACATGATCGATCCCTTCCACCTCGAGGCTTACGGGGTGTCGACAGTCAATTACAACCGCGACGTCGAGGTCTTCCCCGTACTCAACGCGATGTTTGAGGAGATCATGGGCGGTTCGCCCTACAAGTCGCCCACCGATATGGGCGTCAACATGATCAGGGAGTGCATCATCGACGACGAGGCGGTCTCCATGGCTGCCTAGGCGGAGATCATAAGAAGGTATTACGCGGCTCTCTGCGGCAAGCGCAAGGGAGAGAGCGACGACGAGCAGATCGTGAAGCTCGAGCTTCTCATGAAGAAGGCCGGGATCACTGTATCAGACAGACCGGTCATAGCGGCCGCCGACATAATCGCGTGCCGCAACGGACAGCCCGGCGCTGCGATCGAGCTTCCCGACGGAAGGATCGTGACGGGAAAGACGAGCTCGCTGCTCGGAGCGACATCTGCCGCTTTGATCAACGCGCTCAAGGCGATGGCGGATATAGACGACGAGATCAAGCTGATCCCGCCCTCGATCATCGAACCTATACAGAAACTCAAGGTAGACAGGCTCGGCGGGCACAACCCGAGGCTGCACATAGACGAGCTCCTCATAGCCCTCTCGATCTGTGCGATCACTGACGACCACGCGGCAAAGGCGCTGGAGCAGCTCGAGCACTTAAAGGGCAGCGAGCTCCACTCGAGCGTGATCCTCTCGGCAGTGGATTCGGGAGTCTTCAGAAAGCTCGGCGTAAACGTGACCTGCGATCCGCAATATCAGACCAAAAAGCTCTACCACGGGTGATCACACGGCTTTCGATCATCACGAAAGGCCGAGGGCACGATCCCATAAAGGTATCCAATGAACATAAGACATCAATCGGACGGCAGCCAGACGGCTGCCGCCTGTCACAATAAAGGTCCGATGATGGTCCTCGCGGGACCGGGATCGGGGAAGACCTTTGTCATAGTAAACCGCATAGAGAACCTGATCAAAAACTGCGGGGCGGAACCGGAGAAGATCCTTGTCATAACCTTCACGCGCGCTGCCGCGACGCAAATGAGGGAGCGTTTCGAGGCAAGGTGCGGAAAGAGCCTTGCCGTAAACTTCGGAACCTTCCATGCGGTCTTTTTCAAGATACTCCGATACGCATACAACTACAAAGCTTCGAGCATCCTCGCGGACGAGGAGAAGTTCGCCCTCGTGGACGACATAGTAAAGGGCCTGAGCCCCGACCGCAACGAGGACAGCGATCTGGTGAGGGACGTGAGCAGTGAGATAGGAAAGATAAAGTGCGACGGGATCGACGTGGAGCACTACTTCTCGGTGAACCTGAAGGAGGACGAGTTCAGGAAGGTCTACTCGGAGTACAACAGGAGAGTCCGCGCCATGGGGAAGATCGACTTTGACGACATGGTCCTGTACTGCAGGGATCTCCTCGCAGCCAGAAAGGACATACTCGAGTTCTGGCAGAGCAGGTACGAATACATACTCATCGACGAGTTTCAGGACATAAACAGGCTGCAGTACGAGACCATAAAGCTCATAGCAGGCGAGAGGGACAACCTCTTCATAGTGGGGGACGACGACCAGTCGATATATCATTTCAGGGGTGCAAGCCCCTCCTTTATGCTGAATTTCGAGAGGGAGCACGAGGGCTGCAAAAGAGTGGTGCTTGACAGGAACTACCGGTCCGGATCGCGCATACTGGGCGCCGCCTCCAAGCTCATCGCACACAACAAAAACCGCTTCGACAAGGAGCTGAAGGCCGCCAGGGACGGAGGAGAAGTCTTCATACGGGAGTATTCCGACCTGAGGACGCAGAACGAGGCGATAGTCAGGGACGTGATCCGTCAGCATGACCTCGGCCTGCCCTACGACCGCATGGCGGTGCTCTACAGGACGAATATGCAGCCGGGAGCGCTCGCGGAGAAGCTCATGGAGTACAACGTGCCCTTCAGGATGAAGGACGGGATGAAGGGCGTCTTCTCGCACTGGATAGCCATGAACTTCTTCGACTATATAAACATCGCCAGGGGAGAGGGCGACAGGAAGGCCGCCCTGAGGATCATCAACAGGCCCGCTCGCTATATAAAAAGAGAGAGCCTTGCAGGCAACAGGGTCACGCTCGAGGGACTGAGGAAGATGTACGCCGAAAAGCCCTATGTTGTCGAGAAACTTGATAAGTTAAAGTATGATTTAATAGTTCTGAAAAAACTCGGTCCCCTCTCCGCGATCCGCTATATCAGGCGGGCCGTGGGGTATGACGACTATCTTGGGGAGTATGCCGGAAAGAGGGGCATTGACAAGGACGAGCTGCTGAAGATCGCGGACGAGATCGAGCAGAGCGCGGAGGGCTTCGATAGCGTAGAGGAGTGGTTTGAGCACATAGAGGATTGCAAAACGAAGCTCGGTGAGGCCATGCAGGAGGCGGACGGCGAGGACAGACTCTGGCTCATGACTTT
>JAGDDC010000239.1 GCA_017958245.1 Lachnospiraceae bacterium | reverse complement strand
GGAGAAGGCGGGCGCTTTTAAGGCGGGAGCTTTGGAGGCAGGTACAGAGAAGGCGGGCGATCCGGGGGAGGCCGCGGAAGAAGGAGAGGTCAGGGCCTATATAGAGGCGAGAGCCTGCGAGGGAGACTCATGCTTCCTTGCGGATGCCGCACCGGAGAGGGTTCACAACGAGTTCAGGGATCACGTCCTCAGAGCGCTCTACACGGTGCTTAGCCGCCATACGGGCAGAGAGCTGCCGTGGGGGATACTCACGGGAGTCAGGCCCACCAAGCTCTTCATGGAGCAGATGGATGAGGGCAACGAAGATCTGCAAGGCTACATAAAGCGCAGATACCTGTGCAGCGATGGAAAGATAGAACTTGCGACCGCGGTAGCGGGCAAGGAGCGGGAGCTTTTAAGACGCGCCGCAAGCGGAGGAGCAGGAAGTGTTAGGCCCGAGGAGACAGGGAGCCGTGCAGGAGATGGTAGGCCAGCGGAGGGCTTTGAAGATACACTGAGCCTCTATGTGGGAATTCCGTTCTGTCCGAGCATTTGCAACTACTGCACCTTCGGATCGACACCGATTGGGCCGAACAGGGCTCTTGTGGGGCCTTATCTTGAAGCCTTGAAGAAGGAGATCGCGGCCGCAGCGGAGCTCTTCGCGGGGAAGAAGGTCACGACCGTGTATTTTGGAGGCGGGACGCCGACTTCCATCGCGCCCGGGGAGCTGGGAGACCTGATAGAAAGGGTCTGCAGGGAGTTTGCGATAGACCCGAAAGTGACAGAGTTCTCCGTGGAGGCAGGAAGGCCCGATACGATCACGCGCGAGCATCTCTCAATGCTAAAGGAGATGGGCGTAAACAGGATATCCATCAACCCCCAGACCATGTCGGACAAGACTCTCAGGCTCATAGGCAGGGAGCACACGGCAGACATGGTGGTCGATGCTTTCAGGCTTGCGAGGGAGTGCGGGCATGAAAACATCAACATGGACCTTATAATGGGGCTCACGGGCGAGACGCCGGATGACTTCGAGCACACTTTAAGCGAGATAGAAAAGCTTGACCCCGAGGGGCTCACCGTACATACACTCGCGCGAAAGCGCGCCGCAAGGCTTGTCACGGGCAAAGAACAGTACGAGGGGATGGAGGCCACCGGGGTGCAGGAGATGCAGAGGATGGCGGACGCATTTGCAAAGAGGCGAGGGTACGAGCCCTACTACCTCTACAGGCAGAAGAACATGACCGACAACCTCGAAAATGTCGGTTACTCAAAGCCCGGCTTCGAATGTCTCTACAACATCTTGAGTATGGAGGCAAAACAAACTCTACTTGGACTTGGAGCCGGCGCGTCGTCGAAGGTGATCGTCGGCACGGAGAAGTTCAGGAGAGTTGAGAACGTAAAGAGCGTGCGGGATTATGTGAGCCGCATCGACGAGATGATCGGGCGCAAGGTGGAGTACGTGCGCGAGCGCGGGATGGCGCAAGGCTGATCGCATGAGTGAACGCGGGGCGAGGATCATTTGAAGTAAAGGCGGACGTAGGAGAGAATATGCTTAGATACAGCGAAGAACTGAGAAAGTTGTTCAACCGCTCCGGGGCGTACCCGGAGGATATAGAGGATGCGATCGACCACGGGACGGTCGTTGCGAACCTTGCCTACATGATCTCGAAGGAGCTCGGGTTCGATGAGGAGTTCTGCAGCGAGATGACCAAGGCCGGGATGCTCCACGACATAGGAAAGCTCGAGCTTGGTGCCTATTTGTACGGCAGACGCAAGGATTCGCTGAAGATCGAGGAGTTGAAGTACACGAGGATGCATCCGACGCTCGGCTACAATATGCTAAAAAACGGCGCGGACTGCTCGGATCTGGTGCTCGAGACGGTCTACCACCACCACGAGAACTACGACGGGTCGGGGTATCCGGACAACATAGCGCAGGAGGACATACCGCTCGGCGCGAGGATACTCAGGGTGTGCGACGTGTATTCGGCGCTTGTGAGCGAGAGGCCCTACAGAGCAGCATTTGACCAGAACACGGCGATAGACCTGATGATAGACGAGGTCAAGAACTTCGATATGAAGGTCTTCCTGGCGTTCATGAAGGTGGTGCACTCGGACGAGTACGAGGAGCTCGGGAAGTTCATCGCCGAGGTGAACGAGAAGAAGAAGGCTGCCATACAGCCCGCCTGACTGAGCGGACGCTTTGTATTGACAGTTTATGGGCAGAGTGATACATTTTTGAATGATAATAGGAGGTACAAAGTTTGAAAGTGAAGCTTTCAAACTTTCATCGATGTCGCAGCAGGCGCGTCATCGATGTGCACCATGCCTGCGGCAAGGTACAAGAGATGACACAATCAAGGACACACACCTGTAACGAGCTTAGGCTTTCCGATGCAGGGAAGACAGTGAGGCTCGCGGGTTTTTATGAGAATCTCAGAAGGGTGAGCAAGAACCTCGGTTTCCTGGTTCTGCGCGACTTCTACGGGACGACGCAGATCGTCATAGAGACTGAAGAGATGATGGAGCTTGTGAGCTCGCTCAACAGCGAGACCACGCTCGCAGTGGACGGAGTTGTCCGCGAGCGCACGAGCAAGAACCCCGATCTTCCCACAGGTGAGATCGAGGTTGTTCCCGAGAAGATCACGGTTCTCGGCAAATGTATCTACGCCGAGCTTCCGTTTGAGATCAACCGCTCGAGAGAGGCCGACGAGAACACAAGGCTCAAATACAGATACTTGGATCTCAGGAACCCCGACGTAAAGAGGAAGATCATCTTAAGGTCGCAGGTCGTATCGGAGGTAAGGAACAGCATGACCGCGCACGGTTTCCTCGAGATCACGACACCCATACTTACGGCTTCTTCGCCTGAGGGCGCGAGGGATTATCTCGTTCCTTCGAGGAAGTATCCCGGCAAGTTCTATGCTCTGCCGCAGGCTCCCCAGCAGTTCAAGCAGCTGCTCATGACATCGGGCTTCGACAGGTATTTTCAGATAGCACCCTGCTTCAGGGATGAGGACGCGAGGGCGGACAGGTCGCCCGGAGAGTTCTATCAGCTCGACATGGAGATGGCATTTGCCGATCAGGAAGACGTGTTCGCAGTGATCGAGGACGTGTTCCCTCCCATCTTTGAGAAGTTCGGACAGTACAAGAGGGCTTCAAAGGCGCCTTTCACACGCATCTCCTTCAACGATGCGCTCGAGAGATACGGCTCCGACAAGCCGGATCTTCGCATCAAGCTTGAGCTTACGGATGCTACGGAGCTCATGAAGGACAACGGTTTCGAGCCCTTCGACGGCGCTGTTGTCAAGGCTGTTGTGATACCTGATTTCAAAGAGACGAGAAAGTTCATCGACTCTGTGTGCGCAGAGGTCGAGGTACAGACCGGAAACAAGGCTTACTGGTTCAAGGTTGACGAGAACGGCGAGATCGCGGGCGGTATCGCGAAGTTCCTGAAGGACAGACAGAGCGATATCATCGCAAAGATGGGCCTCAAGAATGGAGACTTCGTCGGCGTCGCAGCTTCGAAGAGGAAGCTTGACGCCTGCAAGACCGCGGGTGCCATAAGAAAGCTATTCGGACAGAAGATCGAGTCGGTGTTTGACAAGGAGTGCTACGAGTTCTGCTGGATCGTTGATTTCCCTATGTACGAGATCGGCGAGGAATCGGGCGAGCTCGAGTTCTGCCACAATCCTTTCTCGATGCCCCAGGGCGGTCTTGAGGCGCTTGAGACCAAGGAGCCTCTCGATATATATGCTTATCAGTACGACCTTGTCTGCAACGGCGTAGAGCTCTCGTCCGGTGCAGTGAGAAACCACGATCCCGAGATCATGGTCAAGGCATTTGAGCTCGTGGGACTCGGCGAGAACGAAGTGAAGTCGAAGTTCCCCGCCATGTACAACGCGTTCTGCTACGGAGCGCCGCCTCACGCAGGCATCGCTCCCGGCATCGACCGTATGGTGATGCTGCTGTGCGGAACGGACAACATTCGCGAGGTCATCGCGTTCCCTATGAACGGAAACGCGCAGGATCTGATGTGCGGAGCACCCTGCGAGGTTGCGCAGATGCAGCTTGACGAGGTGCACATCGCGATCGTGAAGGAAGAGAAATAAGAAAAAGCAGGCCGATTCTTTTTAAGAGAAGCGGCCTGTTTTAGAAATGATCAGTCAAATGGGGGTTTGTTGATGAGAAAAAGTAAGATAAGTCATAGCATGAGGGTACTGCTTGCCTGCGTGTGCGTGTTCTGCCTGTTCCTTGCAGGCTGCAGCAAGGCTTCGGGTGACGGCGAAGGCAAGCCGGGCGCGGATGAGATCGCGACGCCGGACGTTGTGGAGGAGCCTGTTTCGGATAACGAAGACCCGGGCAAAGGTGAGGGAATGGTCCCCCCCATCGTCGAGCTCTCGGGACTTGGCGAGCTAAAAGAGAAGCTCGGAATCGACCTGAAAGAAAGCGACCTGTTTAAAAACGCGACATATATCATGATCAACGGGTATATGGGCTCGATCGACCTGACTCTTAAAGATCCTTTCGGAAATGACGCCGAATTCTCGTTCAGATGTGTAAAGAAAGATGTATATGACGAGAAAGTGAAAGGGGAAGACGCGGAAGTGATCCCCGGGGCTGCGGGAGATGCGAGCGAAGGCACAGATGACCCGGAAGTGGCGCATTTGCAAATGCTTCATGGGATCTATGATGAGGATATGTCCTCGGAAGTGCTTGATGAGGGCATCAATCTGCGACGGATCAAGGCTCTGACCGAGAAAATGAACATATACTGTTGGAGCGATGACGACGAGCTCTTCTGCCTGACATGCGAGTCGGATGTGAACGCGACGAGGGAGCTTGAGGCGCTTGTGGGGCTGATCGATGTCTCCGGAGTTGACGGGGAGAGAGGGGACCTGGAACCATTTGCGTCAATGCCCGAAGAATTGGTGCTCGAGAAGGTATCAACAGAGTGGAAGACAACCGTCAAACTGTCCGGGAACGGTAGTTTTGAGGGGAGCTTTTCAAGCTTTGACCCCTCAAATGCAGACGCGAAGAGCTATCCCTCCGGGACCATGTATGTCTGTGATTTTAAGGGGCGCTTTGGAGAGGCGGAACAGGTCTCTGAGGGCGTGTACGCGACAAGAGTCGCGAGGCTCCTTCAAGAGGGCGAGGAAGGCGAGGAAACAGGCGAGGAAGGCATGAGGATCGTCACTGCCTACCCTTGCGGCCTGGAAAACGGGGAGCACATAGTCATCTATGCGCCCGGGACCAAGACCGCGGATCTGTCCGACAGCTTCCTGCTGTGGCTTTACGAGTACCTGTCAAGAGAAGAAGCGAGAGCAGCGGGGGCTGCCTACTTTGAAGGCGGGGACGATGTCGGAGCCGGCGAAGCAAAGGATGGGAGCAAGCTTGACATATCAAAGCTGAAGGAAGATCTCCCCGAGACGCTTCCCTGCTGGGCTCTGTACAACAAGGACATGGATGAAGCTTTCTTTGGAGAATAGGCATAGGAAAGCCCGCGATCGCGGAAGCAAGCGGGCATGGAAGCAGGCGAACATAGAAGGATGAGGCATATGTGACTGAGAGGAGGCAAGGTATGAGGAACGTTACTTTGGGGAAGTCGGGCATCACGGTGCCGCAGAACGGGTTTGGCGCGCTGCCGATACAGCGCGTGAGCACGGAGGAGGCGGTTGCGATCCTGAGGCGCGCCTACGAGGGCGGGATGCGCTACTTTGACACGGCGCGCGCCTACAGCGACAGCGAGGAGAAGCTTGGAGAGGCTTTCTCGGGCTATATAGACAGGGAGAAGATCTATATCGCCACCAAGACTCAGGCAAAGGACGCGGACAGGTTCTTCAAGGATCTGGAACTGTCACTGTCCAAGTTAAAGACCGATTATATCGACGTCTATCAGCTCCACATGGCGCCGCAGTGCTTCAGGCCGGGCGATGGGACAGGCCTCTACGAGGCCATGCTCGAAGCGAAGGACAAGGGGCTCATAAGGCACATAGGTATCACGGCCCACAAGATAGGCGTTGCGGAGGAGATCGCGACGAGCGGCCTGTATGAGACGCTGCAATACCCCTTCTCGTACCTTTCCTCAGACCGCGACATAGCGCTTGCGGACCTGTGCAGGGAGAACAACGTGGGTTTCATAGCCATGAAAGGTCTTGCGGGCGGGCTCATCACGGATTCGAAGGCGGCCATGGCTTTCATGACGGAGCACGACAACGTCGTGCCAATCTGGGGCATACAGAAGCCTTCGGAGCTCGAAGAGTGGCTCTCGTACATGGACGACACGCCTGAGCTCGACGACGAGATGAAAGCTTTTATAGCGAAGGAGAGAGAGGAGCTCTCGGGCGATTTCTGCAGGGGCTGCGGGTATTGCATGCCCTGTCCCGCAGGTATCACGATCAACCAGTGCGCGCGTATGTCGCAAATGGTAAGACGTGCGCCCTCTGCCTACTGGCTGTCGGATTACTGGCAAAAAGAGATGGAGAAGATAAACGGATGCTTAAACTGCAGGGCGTGCACGAAGAAGTGCCCCTATGAGCT
This sequence comes from Lachnospiraceae bacterium, assembly GCA_017958245.1. Next base: position 115 of record JAGDDC010000239.1, on the reverse strand, counting down.
CGACACGCCGGCACTGCTAAGGAAAAACTACGAGGACTACCAAAACATCTTGAGCGGGAAAGTGAAGGTGTGAGTGGTGGAGTGGACCCTTGGGGCTGGTGGTGGGCCCCTGGTG
>JAGDDC010000238.1 GCA_017958245.1 Lachnospiraceae bacterium | reverse complement strand
TTGTAAAAAAGATAAGAATCTTTCAGCGTCGCATAGTTCCTGTTTGGTTTGATCATCTTTTAATCCCACTGCATGTCGTTGCTGCAGTACTCGCTGCCGCTCACGCAACCTGTAACTGCGCTTTCTCTTCTGTACTCTTTTACCGAGTTAAGGCTCTCAAGATGGATCTGAGGTGCTACCATGCAGAAATAATAAAGGTTGTTGTTCGAATTCTCTTTCATGATGACTCTCCTTTCTTCCGAAAAAACAAAAAAAGCGCCTTTGGCGGACACATGTGTGCCTGTCAAAGACGTCTTTGCCTTTATGTGATGATTCTACACCCATTTTCTGGGATTGTCAACACTTTTTTTTAGCGCTTCAACTCGAAAAAGTGTTTGTGATCTTTTCGCTATCTGTCGACGTAGAGATCTATGATCTCGTCGGCCACTGCGCCCTTTCTCACACATCTGTCCATGGCTTCCCTCTCTATGTAGCGGTGAGCCTCGGATTCGGTCATGCCGCGGTTCTCGATGAGCAGGAGCTTCGCGCGGTTGACGGTCCTGATCTCCGCCATCTTCTCCTCGAGCGTGAGGGCCTTCTTCTCAAAGCTTCGCAGCTTCTCCCTGGCCGATGAGAGCCACTCGAGCGCCTGAGCGAGCGAGCTTGCGGACACCGGTTTCATGAGGGTGAAGACACCCTGCGGCTTCAGGCCCTCCCTCGCACTGTCGTAGTTTAGCGCATCCGACAGGAAGAGGCACACCGTTCCTTTGCCCCTCGAGGCGTCTATGGCGAGCTTGAGCCCCATGTCATCGCGGAGCGGTGAGTTCACTATGACGAGGTCAAATGACTTCTCAAGGACGAGACGCTGCGCTGCGGAGGAGCTCTCCGCATAGGCCACCGGGTCGCAGAAGACAGGTGTCAGGAGCGGTTTTATAAACTCCCTGAATTTCGGGGAGGACGAGACTATGAGCGTGCTGTAAAACTGTTCCGCTTTCGGCATGTTCTCCCCTCCTTTCTCTATTCCCGGTACATGCTTTTCTTCTTCTACGTTCTATACGAGACCGAAGTAGTTCTCTATGAGTGTCTCCGGCAGGTTTCTCTTTATGAAATCGCTCTCTGCGGCGAGTGCAGCAGCATCACGGAGCGACAGAGGCAGTGTCCCGAGCGCGTCGGTCACGTCCTTCCCCGCGGTGTAGAGGTTCAGATCGACCGCGTCGCACAGCGGAAGCTTCTCTCCTATGCCTTCGAGCCCTGCTCTTATCAGGAGCGCAAATGCGAGATACGGGTTCGCGCTCGGATCTGCCGATCTGAGCTCCGCGCGCCTGTATTTGCCGTAGGCTGCGGGTATCCTCACAAGCTGCGAGCGGTTCTGTGCGGACCACGATACATACCTGGGCGCCTTGTGGCTTCCGAGCCTTTCGTACGAGCCCTTCGTGGGGTTTAAAAACAGGGTGGAGGCCTGAACGTTCTTTAGTATCCCCGCGATCATATGCGGCGTGGGATCCTCTCCCTCGGGCCCTCTGACGGATATGTTTATGTGCATCCCGCTGCCGGGGCAATCCGCGAGAGGTTTGGCGGAGAAGTCAGCCCAAAGGCCGTTCTTCTGTGCTATGGCCTTGACCACCGTCTTGAAAGTGATCGCGTTGTCCGCGCAGGAAAGCGGGTCTGAGTAGCAGAAGTCGATCTCGTTCTGGCCGGGGCCCTCCTCGTGATGCGAGCTCTCGGGATGTATGCCCATTTGCTCCAGGGCAAGGCAGATCTCGCGCCTCACGTTCTCGCCGCGGTCGTCGGGAGCCATATCCATGTAGCTCGCCCTGTCGTAGGGCACCGCGGTCGGATCACCCTCGTCGCCCAGCTTGAAGAGGTAGAATTCGATCTCCGCGCCAAATGAGAACGCGTAGCCCTTCTCCTTCGCACAGGCCACAGCGTCTTTGAGGATTCTTCGCGTGTCGTTCTCGAATGGCTTCCCGTCGGGATATGATATGTCGCAGAACATCCTTACCACTCTCCCGTGCTCAGGGCGCCAGGGAAGGACGGCTATGGTCGAGGGGTCCGGGTGCAGGAAGAGGTCCGAGGTGACATCTCCGCCGAAACCGCGTATCGCCGAGGCGTCCACGGCAATCCCGTATTCGAAGGCGCGATCGAGCTCGCCGGGCATGATCGAGATGTTCTTCGGCCTCCCGAAGACATCGCAGAAAACAAGCCGGATGAATTTCACGTCCTCCTCCTCGATATATTGGATGACATCCTGTCTGTCGTAGATCATAGTAAATCCTTTCCGCCACAGTCCGATGTGGCTGAAGACACGTGTGCGCGCTGTAACTCCCACGGGGACGGGTCATTTGCGAAATGAGCCCCCGGGTGGACAGATTTTTTTAAATGATATCACTAACATAAACAAATTTCACCAATTTTTTTAAGATGATTTTTTTGACGTAATAGGATATAATCTGATGAAAAGGTTAAACCTGACAAAAAGGAGGTACTTATCTATGTGGTGGGGAATCATCATCAGTATCGTGATCGGCGGTGTGTGCGGTTGGCTTGCCAGCCTTCTCATGAAGAGCAGGGGCGGTGTGCTGTTCTACATCATCACCGGTATCATCGGCGGTTTTCTCGGCAGCTTCATCTTCAAACTTGTGGGACTCGGCGCCAACAATATGCTCGGACAGATACTCGTAGGCGTTGCGGGAACCTGTGTCCTGATCTTCCTTTACAGAATACTCTTTGCAAGGAAACATTGAAATGATGCACTCTTGAGGGCAAAAAAAAACTTGACAAAAAACTCCTTTCGATATAAGATACTACCAACTGAGTAAGTAGGTAATAGGTTTTAGAAAAAAGGAGGCAATTTGTATGGCAAAGATTTACACATCAGCGGATCAGTTAATCGGCAGGACACCCCTTCTCGAGCTTCGACACATCGAAGAGGCTCAGAAGCTTGAGGCCAAGATCTACGCAAAACTCGAGTATTTCAACCCCGCAGGTTCGGTAAAGGACCGTATCGCGAAGGCGATGCTCGACGAGGCTGAGGCTTCGGGCAAGCTCAAGAAGGACAGCGTGATCATCGAGCCCACCTCAGGAAACACCGGTATCGGTCTCGCTTCCGTGGCTGCGGCGAGAGGTTATCGCATCATCATCGTTATGCCCGAGACCATGTCCGTTGAGAGACGTCAGCTCATGAAGGCATATGGCGCAGAGCTCGTTCTCACAGAGGGATCGAAGGGCATGAAGGGCGCTATCGCAAAGGCTGAGGAGCTTGCGAAGGAGAACCCTAACTCTTTCATCCCCGGACAGTTTGTGAACCCCGCCAATCCCAAGGCTCACCGTGAGACAACCGGCCCCGAGATCTTCGAGGACACGGACGGAGCGGTAGACATCTTCGTAGCGGGCGTAGGCACGGGCGGAACAGTCACCGGAGTTGGCGAGTATCTCAAGTCAAAGAAGCCCTCGGTGAAGGTCGTTGCGGTTGAGCCCTCGGTATCGGCAGTCCTTTCGACAGGCGTTGCAGGGCCTCACAAGATCCAGGGTATCGGTGCGGGCTTCGTGCCTGACGTTCTGAACACTAAGGTTTACGACGAGATCATCGCCGTATCTAACGAGGACGCATTTGAGGCAGGGAAAATGATCGGCAGGAGCGAGGGAGTGCTCGTGGGCATCTCCTCCGGAGCGGCTGCATTTGCGGCTATCAAGCTTGCAAAGCGCCCCGAGAACAAGGGCAAGACAATAGTTGTCCTCCTTCCCGACACGGGCGACAGATACCTCTCCACTCCTCTGTTTGAGTAAGACCGTTTGAACAGAAAGAAGGACCTGATATGCTTATATCAACACGAGGTCGATATGCGCTGAGAGTCATGATAGACCTTGCGGAGCATGGAAACGACAGCTATGTGGCCATGCGCGAAGTTGCCGAGAGAGAACAGGTTTCGCTGAAATACCTTGAGAGGATCCTGCCTCTTCTGGTCAAAGAAGACCTGATCGAGGGCGTTCACGGCAAGGGCGGCGGCTACAGGCTCACAAGGGATCCGGCAGATTACAAGCTCGGAGAGATACTTCGACTTACCGAAGGCGATCTTGCCCCGGTCAGCTGCCTCGAGCAAGGCGCTGAGGCCTGTGAGCGCAAGAACGTGTGCAAGACGCTCCCCGTCTGGGCTGAGCTGAACCGCAGGATCAACGAGTATCTTGACAGCGTGACACTTCTTGATCTGGTAAACAATTAGATGCTTTTGTCACGGGCAGACTTCCGTTGCGGGGGTCTGCCCGAACTTATGAGAGATAAAAAGGACGGCGGACGGACATGATAGAACTCACAGGATATGACAGCCGCTTTGATGAGGCGCTTAAGAAGCTTGACAAAACCATATATCTTGAGATCACCGATCACAGCGATGTGTTCGAAGATTCGATATGCATAGCTCTGGTTGACGGAGAATTCGCGGGCGCCGGTCTTTTGATCGCGGAGCCCACTTTTCTTGCGGACAGAGAGAGAAAGCTCCCCATACGTCATATCAGGGGTGATTTCAAGGCTGTCCCCGGTTCCGACTATGAAGCCGAGGTCTCGCAGGCTCTTTTGGATGACATGAAGGAGAGCTTCGCTTCGATCGCGGCTGACTACGACTGCGGGGACGACCTCTATATGAGGCTTTGGTGCAGGGCAGGCGACACCGCCTATCTCGATTTCCTCTATGAGAACGGTTTCGTAAGCCTCATGACAAACAACGTGATGGAATATGATCTTGAGTCCGGGGAGCCCGACGCGGACCCCTCAAGCCGGGTCAAAGAGCTGCTGCTTGATGACCCCGCCGAGACCGAAGCATACTTCAGGTCAAATGAAGGCGCATTTGGCGTGAGGGACAGCGAAGAGGAGCTTCGCTTCAGGATACGAAATTTCGAAGGACACGTATATGCCCTGATGGAGGGGAATGAAGTCGCTGCCTCCGTCACCGTATGGGACATGGGAGACGGCAGGGCCGCAACAGAGAACATCTTCTGTCATGAAGATTACAGGAGGCAGGGCCTCACCACCCGTCTGATCCGAGCGGTTTTGGACCGTCTAAAAAAGGACGGCTTCAAAAAAGCCGCCCTCACATGTTTTGGAAGCAATCTTCCCGCAATGAAGCTCTACCGGAAGCTCGGATACGAGACTTCGAATGTACTTCTCGGCATGCACTACAGATAAGATCTAATCAGCGAGGCCATCGCCCTCAAAGAATATGTTGACACCTGCGACAAGGCCTCTCGCTATCTCCCTCTGAGTACTCTCGGAGTGATCTGACTTTCTGTCACCCACTTCCACATCTATCGAAGGTATGGTCGAATACGAGGTCTGCGTGAGATCGAGCGGTATGTTTCCGTTCCCGCAGATCTTGACGCCTGCGCTCTTTACGCCCTCAAGCAGCGCCTCTCCGAGCGCGTTGTGTGACTTCCAGTGACTCGCGACCGGCTCCATAGCGCGGTACGATGCGATATCCGGTACCCCTATGTAGAAGAATCCCTTGTCACTCTCCGACGAATCATAATGGATCGCTATATGGCAGTCCGCATAGTTGTTGGAATACACCGTCCGGGCTATGTTGTCGAGCTGCGTATCGTTGTCCTCTCGAATCATCAGCACGTCATAGCCTTCTTCGAGCAGCATCCCCTTCAGCAGGACAGCGAGTGTGAGATTGGCCTCACCCTCGGTCGTTCCGTCGAGGAAAGTCGTGCCCGAGCTCACTGCCGCAGCCTTTGTCTCTCCTGCGGATGTGCTCCCGCCCGTGACCTTTGCTGTGCCGTCGGGGTGGCACAGTGTCTTGACCTTGTTGCCTCCGGGCGTCCCGTGTCCCGCATTTACCGAAACGACGATACCCTTGCGATCCGCGGCATGAGAATAATACAATATGGGGCTGTCCTCGTGTATGACTGAATGATCCGCGTAAGTCCAGGTTTCGTTCCACTCAAGGACCCTGTCCTCGGGGATGTCTTGTTCTTCTTTGCCTGTCTCTCCCGTTGGTTCTGCGTCTGTCCCGGGGATGCCGGGTTCGTCTGT
>JAGDDC010000237.1 GCA_017958245.1 Lachnospiraceae bacterium | reverse complement strand
TCGACTTTGCGACTGCGCCCGCGTAGACGGGATAGTCGCAGGAATCAAGAGAGTACGTTCCGCAATCCTTCACCTCTATCCCCTTTTTCTTCAGATGATCGATAACTGCGCTCTTTAACTCAAAACCGGCGTGGTCACTTCCGATAGCTATCATACAGGCACCATCCTTTCCTTTGTTTGGCATTTGCAAGTCAGACCGCACCCGGTCCGAGCTTGTAGGTCAGTTTCTTTACCAGTCTTGAAAGCTCCACAAAACAGTCTTCGTAGACCGTGATCGGTCCGCCGTACGGATCGCTCACATCACCCTGCTCCCCGACATATTCCTTGAGTGCGAAAACATGTGTGCCCTCTCCGAAGCGGGAGGAGACGATATCTTTCTGCGACTCCGTCATGGTGAGGACGAGAGTGTCCTCTGTTATGTCGGTGTTCTTCAGGGGAAGAGTCCTGTGGTCTTCAAGGTTCAGATTGTGGTTTATGCATACGTCGCAGGCCTTGGGATTGGCCGGCTCCGAAAAGAGGACCACGAGACCCCTCGACAGGATCTCTATGTCGTCCATCTCGGGCATGCTCCTTAAGAGCGCCATAGCCATGGGACTGCGGCAGGTGTTCCCCGTACATACGAAGACAACTCTCTTGTAGCTCATTCAGACCTCCTTAACACGGTAGCCCGCCGCTTTCAGCAATCGGTTCATGATCGCCTGTCCGAGCCCGCCGCTGTCAAAGCTTTCGGAGAAGATCAGCTCCACTCCGAGCTCATCAAACTTCCTCAGGGTGTCAAAGAGATGGGCGGAGATCTCTTCCTCGTCGCTCCTTGACCCTACGCACTCCAAACAAGAGCAGTCATATCTGTCGAGGTTCTGCGCGGTCGCGAGTACACCGGCCTTTCTGCCCTCTGCCCGTGCGCGGTTCACCGCCTCGTTGATCGCCTCCGCGACCTTCGCGGGATCTCCCTCAAAGATCGTCAGGTCTCCCTTCGGGGCGTAGTGCCTGTACTTCATGCCGGGAGCCTTCGCGACTATCGTGTCGTCGCGCTCCCTCTTTGTCACCGCTCTGTCGTAGACGACATCGGGGATGATGTCTTTCAGCATCTCTATGGTCACAAAGCCGGGGCGGAGTATGGTGGGCACATCCTCCGAGAGGTCTATGATGGTGGATTCGAGGCCTATCTGCGAAGTGCCCGAATCTATGATCATGTCTATCTTTCCGTCGAGGTCCTCGATCACGTGCTCAGCCTTCGTGGTGCTGGGCCTCCCCGAGGCGTTCGCGCTCGGAGCCGCTATGTAAAGCCCCGATTCAAGTATCAGCCTGTTGGCAACGGGGTGGGACGGGAAACGTATCGCGACGGTTGAAAGCCCGCCTGTGGTGCTGTCAGGCACTATGGGCTTCTTTTTAAAGATCATTGTGAGCGGACCGGGCCAGAACTTTTCCGCAAGCTTCAAGGCCACTGCGGGAACGTCCGCCGCAAGCTCGTCCAGAGCACCGATGTCTGCAATGTGGACTATGAGCGGGTTGTCGGAGGGTCTGCCCTTTGCGGCGTAGATCTTCTGCGAGGCGTAGGGATCGAGGGCGTTCCCCCCCAGTCCGTAGACGGTCTCCGTTGGAAAGGCCACAAGCCCTCCCGCGTGAAGTATAGCCGCAGGCTCCCTGAAATCCTCCGATGTCATGTGCTCAGAGTCCATCTTTATAACCTTTGTTATCAACTCTATTACCTTCTATATACGTATTTGATCGGGCTTACTGGATCGAGTCGTCGTAGACCGTCGTCACCGTCTCCCAGATACCCGGTCTCTCGTAGCCTAGCCTCCAGGCCGCAACGCCTGCAAGACCGGCATTTCCGATCAGAGTGACCTTCCTTGTGAGGGATTCCTCCTCCTCAAGCCACATTCTGTAGCGCGCGCCCTTGCTGGTGTACTCGCCGTAGTACTGACCGGTCTCCTCGTCCCACTCGGGCTCAACTCCGTAGGCCGCGAGGGTCTCTTTTGCGGTCTTCATGTCGGGGGTGGCTGCAACCGATACGGAGACGCTGCCGTCCGACTGATCGATCTCCTTCCAGAGCCTGGTGTAGAAAGGTATGGCCATTACGACCTGATCGGGATTTACGACCTTTACGGTGTTGTCGATGGCATCTCCAAACCACGGGAGTGAAGCGACCGAACCGGACTCTTCGGAGCCGTTGTAGTGCTCGTCGTATCCCATGATCACCACGTAGTCCACGATCTCACCCTGCTCCTTGAGGTCATAGAAAGCGTTGTAGGGAGCGGGCACATAGTTGTCGACGGAGAGTGTGATACCTGCCTTTCTGCAGGCAACGGACAGCTCTCTCAAAAACTCGATATAGTAGACGCCCGTCTCTGTCTGGAGCATCTCGAAGTCCACGTTGATGCCGTCGAGACCGTGCTCTTCGGCAGCGTTCATGATGTTCTCTATGAGGGTGTGCCTCGAAGCGAATTTGGAGAGCACCTTGTGGGAGTCCTCCGTGCACTTAAAGCCGCCCTCGATCGAATCGTTCTTGATCATAGCCCAGACCTTGACGCCCTGGTCCGCGGCAGCTTCCATATAGCTCTGGCTTGCGATGGAAGTGATCTCGCCGTCGGCGTTCTTGACGTTGAACCAAGAGGGCGAGACAACGTTGAGCTCGGGAGCTATCTCAAGGTCGTGGAGAAGGGTGCTCTTGCTGTCGCTCGAGTAGAGCATTTCCCAGCCGAGGAACACGGGCCCGCCGTGCCTTATGTGGGTGTACTCGGGAAGCTGACCTTTGCCCCGGATCTCCTCGTTGTAGCCTTCCGAGAGGAACTCGGCCGTTACGAAACCGCGCACGCCGTCCTCCGTCATGACTTTTACGAAACCGTTCTCAACGATACCGCCTCTGTCGATATATCTGAGCTTGTCGCCGACTTCGAGTTCCTTTATGATCGGCGCCTTGACGTCTCTTTCAGTCCGCACCTGCGTCTTCTCTTTGACCGTCGAGAAGAGGTAGTCTCCCCATGTCTGGTCTATGATCACGCGGTTGGGATCGGTGAAGATGGAATATGTCATGTCTGCGTGGCCTGCGAGATACTCTATCGATATGTAGAGCTCCTTCTCGGCGAACTGTGTGGGAGCAAAATCAAGCTTTTTCTTCTTGTCGTTTACAAGGATCTGCTTCTCGCCCGGGGTAATCTGTATGACCTGGGTGGGCGTGGTCAGCACGAGGAGCTTCTCGTCGGCCGACCAGAAGAAGCGGTGGTTGAAGAGTGTCTGCACGGACTCGAGATCCATGTAGGGATGGCCGTCGACAAAGACGCCTTCCTTTTTGTAGACCTTGTTGTCGATGAAGAACAGCGTCTTGTTCTCGTCGATGCCGTAAAACTCAGCCAGGGTCATGGTATCGGTCCCCGGTGCCTTCCTGTCTGCTTTTATCTCTGTGATGATGACGATCGATACGACCGCTATGAGAGCGAGCAATACGACCGTAGTGATGATCTTTTTCATGTGTTTCTCCTGTTTTTCCCTGTACTTCCGTTTGTGAGCGGCGCCCCTCAAAAATGCGCCGCAGTAATTATAGCATATAAAACGAAAACGTACTATCGTTTTTTGAACGGGAGTTTATGAAAAGATTATTTGCAATAGGCGGGAGAATGTTGTATATTTGTCGATAGTACGGATGAAAAGGCTTTTTGGAGGTATGTGATGTACGAATACACTACGCACGGGACCTGTTCGAAGGCGATCCTCTTCGATATCGAGGAGAGAGACGGCAAACAGTACGTGAGATCTGTCAAGTTTATAAACGGCTGCAGCGGCAACACACAGGGAGTTGCAAGACTCGTTGAAGGCATGGAGGTAGGAGAAGTCATAGCCCGCCTCGACGGCGTGAAATGCGGCTCCAGAGGGACCTCGTGCCCCGATCAGCTCGCAAATGCTCTGAAGCAGCACCTGGCCTAGGCCGTATAAGGAGTACACTGATGAAAAGGATAGTTTTGACGGGAGGCGGGACCGCGGGTCACGTCACGCCGAACATCGCTCTCGCCCAGAAACTCAAGGCGGAGGGCTATGAAATAAGCTATATAGGGTCCTACTCGGGCATCGAGAAGGGCCTTATCGAAAAGATAGGCATCCCCTACTACGGGATCTCATCGGGAAAGCTGCGCAGGTACTTTGACCTCAGGAATTTCTCGGATCCCTTCAAGGTCTACAAGGGCTACAGGGAGTCAAAGAAGCTCATGAAGGAGCTGAACCCCGACATAGTCTTCTCAAAGGGAGGTTTTGTCGCGGTGCCGGTGGTCCTCGCGGCGCACAGAAAGAAGATCCCCGTGATCATCCATGAATCGGACATCACGCCGGGACTCGCCAACAAGATATGCATACCGAGTGCAGACAAGGTGTGCTGCAACTTCATAGATACCATGCAATACCTGCCCGCAGGCAAGGCCGTTCTCACGGGAACTCCCCTCAGGACGGAGCTTTTTGCGGGAACCAGACAGAAGGGACTTGAGGTCTGCGGATTCACGGACGACAAGCCCGTCCTTCTGGTCGTTGGAGGAAGCACAGGGGCCGCAGCTGTCAACGAGGCGGTCAGGAACCTTCTCCCGACGCTGCTCAAGACATATCAGGTCATTCATATATGCGGCAAGGGAAAGACCGACGACCGTTTTGACGGAACGCCCGGGTACAGGCAGTTTGCTTACGTGAACGCCGAGATGGGCGATTTCTTCGCGGCTGCCGACGTTGTCATCTCAAGGGCGGGAGCCAACGCTGTGAGCGAACTGCTCGCGCTG
>JAGDDC010000236.1 GCA_017958245.1 Lachnospiraceae bacterium | reverse complement strand
ACGATCGGAGAGAACATCTTCCTTGGAAGATACCCCATGAAAAAGCTCCTCGGGTTCATACCTGTCATTGATCATGACAAGATGTACAGCGATACGGCCAATCTCCTGAAAAAGGTCAGGATGGATTTCAACCCCAAACAGAAGCTCGGCGAGCTTTCGGTCTCGCAGATGCAGTCGGTTGAGATAGCAAAGGCGGTTTCCGCAAACTGCAGAGTCCTGATCCTTGATGAGCCCACTTCCTCGCTTACTGACAACGAAGTGGAGGCTCTGTTTAAGATAGTTGAGGATTTGAAAAGAGACGGCGTTGCCGTAGTATATATATCGCACAAGATGGACGAGATCCTCCGCATAAGCGATGAGGTCACGATCATGCGAGACGGCCAGTATATCGGGACCTGGCCCTCGAGTGAGCTGACGACGGACGACATCATCACAAAGATGGTAGGACGAGAGCTCACAAACCTCTATCCCGTGAGAGAGAACGTTCCGGGCGAGGTTGTCTTCGAGGTGGAGGATTTCACTTCGATCAATCCCAAGAGCTTCAGAAACATAACCTTCAACCTGCGAAAAGGAGAGATCCTCGGAGTAGGAGGGCTCGTCGGAGCCCAAAGGACGGAGCTCATGGAGGGCCTCTTCGGGATCAGATCACACAAGTCCGGAACCATAAAGTACCGGGGGAAAGAGCTGAAGATAGCGAGACCCAAGGACGCGATCGACCAGGGGATCGCGATGCTCACCGAAGACCGAAGAGGATCGGGCATCATGGGAGTCCTGTCAGTCGCAGACAACATATCGGTTTCCTCGCTGTCACAGTACATGGAGCACGGACTCTATCTGAACGACAGGAAGATAGAGAAGCTTGTCGCCGACAACGTTGCCAGGATGAACATCAAGACGCCTTCGAGCAAGACCGCGATCAAATCGCTGTCCGGAGGTAACCAGCAGAAGGTGCTGGTAGGAAGATGGCTTGCCAACAACCCCGATGTTCTCATACTTGACGAGCCTACAAGAGGTATCGACGTCGGAGCAAAGTACGAGATTTACTGTATAATCGCGGATCTTGCAAAGCAGGGCAAGAGCATAATCATGATATCGAGTGAAATGGGCGAGCTGATCGGCATGTCTGACCGCATCATGGTCATGTGCGACGGAAGGCTCACGGGCTTCGTTGAAGGCGACGAGGCGACTCAGGAGAATATCATGAGTCTCGCAACACAGTTTGAACCGACACAGGCAGTCCACCCGAAGCAGAACGAAGAAGAGGGTACCGGTTCATGAACAAGCATTTAAAGGATTGCGAATATCTGCTCTTATAGGAGGATTTCACGATATGAATAAAAAAAGAGACAATTTCTTATGGAAGTTTCTCGGTCTTTGCAAGTCGAACCCTATCATAGTCCTGCTCGTCATAGTCGCACTCATAGTCGGGTTCAACGTAGACAACTTCTTCTCCTGGGGAACTTTCGGAAACCTCACGAGTAACACGGCCGTTCGTTTCATCATAGCGCTCGGCGTGTCGGGCTGTCTGATCACAAAGGGCACGGACCTCTCCGCAGGACGTCAGGTCGGTTTCGCGGCATGTATGGCAGGAGTCCTGATCCAGCGCGGTGATTACGGCGCGAAGCTCTGGAAGGACGTTCCCGAGATGAACATGTTCCTCGTGCTTCTTATAGTGCTCGCACTCGGAGCCGTGTTCGGACTCATCAACGGTCTGATCATCTCAAGGCTCAACGTGCCGCCTTTCATCGCGACACTGGGCACACAGACCATCATTTACGGTATAAGCCTTGTCTTCACGGACGCTCAGCCTATCGGCGGTTTCCAGGATGACTATGTCAATGCGATAAACGGACGTATACAGTTCACCGATTCGTTCTATCTGCCCTACCTGCTCTTCATAGCGGCGTTGTTCGGAGTGCTCTTCTGGTTCATATACAACAAGACGAGACACGGCAAGTATATGTACGCTATCGGTGGAAATGAAGTGGCAGCAGAGGTTTCGGGTGTCAACACCAAGAACAGTCTGCTCGGCATCTACACGACAGCCGGTCTCATGTACGCCACGGCAGGATATCTGCTCGCTGCGAAGTCGGGCGGTGCCTCGGCCAGCATGGGTATGGGCTACGAGCTCGAAGCCATCGCGGGCTGTACGATCGGCGGTGTTTCCACCACGGGTGGTATCGGTAGAGTATCGGGCGTCCTGGTCGGCGTTCTCGTGTTCGAGGTGCTGAAGATAGTCCTTCAGTTCCTGAGAGTAAACCCGTACTACAACTACGTTGTACAGGGTGTTGTCATAGTTGTGGCAGTTGCACTCGATATAAGAAAGTACATCGCAAAGAAGTAAGAGAACGGGCCCTGCGGCAGAGACGCAGGGCCTTTTTAGAGAACGGATAAAGGAACGGGAGTTATT
>JAGDDC010000235.1 GCA_017958245.1 Lachnospiraceae bacterium | reverse complement strand
TTCATGTGAGCCATCTCGCGTCCGCGGAACTTTAAGCTGACTTTGACCCTGTCACCGTGTGCGATAAACTTGCGGGCCTGATTGGCCTTCGTCGTGAGATCGTTGTCGTCGATGTTTGGCGAGAGCTGAACTTCCTTCACCTCAGTGATCTTCTGCTTCTTCCTCGCTTCCTTCTCTTTGCGCGCCATCTCATAACGATACTTTCCGTAATCGATGATCTTGCATACCGGCGGTTTGGCCGTGGGAGCGATCTTTACGAGATCGAGCTCCTGTTCCCTTGCCATGGCAAGAGCATCCTTTGCCGATACGATTCCAAGCTGTTCTCCGTCTGCTCCGATCAGTCTTACTTCCTTGTCCCTGATCTGTTCGTTGATCATTACGTCGCTTATGGTCCTACACCTCCGTTTTTCTTGGTCTGCAAATAAAAAAGTGGACAGCAAGCTATCCACTTAATCTCATAATCAACAGACGCAAAACCTGCGCATGTCAAACTTTTGACCCTTTCGCTGGCACGAGCCGCTCGGGGTGAGAGTGGATACTCTGCTTTCTGTATGCTGCAATTACCACAGCTCTTGTATACTAACACACGGAATCCGCAAAGTCAACACTTTTTTGCGAACTATCCGCCGTTTTCACCGGTGAGGTTACTCTGTGAAATAAAAATCGCCGTTTCGGTCTATTGTTATCATGACCGGTTCGATGTCGTAGTAATCACCGAATGCGTCCCATACCATCAGGCAGTAGAAGTAATCGCCCTCGAAGAGAGGAGCGTACGTGAGCTCATCGCCCTTCTTCCATTTGTACTTGTCATTCTTGAACTCCAAATCATCGTCAAGGTAGTAGGCAGGTACTACGACGTCTCCCGCCTTCAGCTTTTTGATGCCCCTTGCGGCCATGCCGCCCTCTCCGATTCCGTTCCACAGTCCTTCGAGCTCTATCTCGTAGTCGGTGACGGTAAACCTCAGGTTAGTGCTCTTGCCGTTTACGTAGACGGGCGAAGTGTAGATCGTGGTCTCGCCGTCGTCCGAATACCCTACTATATATGCTGCGAGCAGCTGTCCATCGGGGAGAGAGAACCAGTATCCGTCAAAGTTGTCCGTTATGGCTCCGGACTCCCAGTCGCAGATCACCTCCGAAGTCTCTCCGAGCTCAACGATAGTGTCATCCACCATGAAAGCGAGGTAAGCACTGACCTCACTGGTCCATTCAAGTCCGTCCTCGTCGAGTATGCCCCAGTACATGCCGTCGTCATCCACGAAAGGCTCCTGCTCGAACGATATGAGGTCGCTCAGTCCGTCGTCCTCCTCGTCCGCGTAATCAAAATAATCGTAATCAAAATAATCATATCCGCAGTTGTCGTTGTCCCAGTATCCGTCGTCCGTGAAGAAGATGTCGTTGCTGTAGCCGTCATCCTCGTAGCCTGTGGCGAGCAGGTCTACGATCGACATATAGTAAGGACTTATGGCCACGCCCGAGAACACCTTGAGTTCTTCGGAGCCCTGTACCTCAAGCGGGTAATACACAGAAAGCCCTGAAGCGTTCTTGTGGTTCTTCCCGTTCTTGTTGTAGGATATGCAGGCCTTGAGCGTATCGAGTACGTCGCCCGGATCCGCATAAGCCTTGCAGGCCTTCACGATACCGCCCAGATCGACCATGTTGGTGTAGCCCTCGCTCTTGTTGTTGCCGCCGAAGTTCTCCGCACTCTCAAAGCATCTGACTATCGCTCCAAGAGAATCCGCCTTCTGACAGGCTTCGTAGAGCCTTGAGGCGTAGTCGTTGAACGACACCAGGAACTTGTCGAACTTCGAGAGGTCGACGACCGTCATAGTGCAGTCCTTCTCCTGCCGCTCTTTTTTACACTCCTCATAGAAGCTGTCCGCGACAACCTTGCCAAGCGCCGCTCCGTCTGCCCCCGGTTTGCCCGCGAGGAAGTCCGACACGGCCTTGTAATCCCAGCCCGTGCCCGGCTCCGACTCCTGCGAGCCGTACATATATCTTGCATAGGTCGTGAGTATGTTGGCAGTCTCGGCTGTCCCCATGAGACAGCAGTCAAACCCGATGAACTCGAACTTGTCCGCCATGTTCCCAAAGACTGACGAGAGCGCCTGGTTCATCTCCCCGAGATAGAGAGTGTCGCTATCGAAATTCTCGTCCACACATACGCCCGTTATACTGCCGCCGCCGTGGTCCCAGAAGATGAGCCCCATCTTTTCGGAGGCATAGTTTTCAAGCCCCCACTCAAGGTAGGAGGTCAGGGTCTTCGCGTCACCCATGTTGGTCAGCTTCACGGAGTCCACAAGCTCTATGTCTCCCTTTTGTACCACATAGCGCTCTGCCTTTTTTGAGCTGAAGCCGTTTTTCCACTTTGAAGTGCCGCCGGTCTGGATCACGAACCTCAGCTTGTCGCTTCCCTTGGATGCGAGCATCTGCTCGATATCTCCGGTCGCAATGCCGTCGACGCTCTCAAGATCCGTACCGCAGAGATAGACAAAGATCGTCCACACGCCCTTGAGGACTTCCGTCTTTTTGTTCCCGCCCTTGCGTTCCGTGTTGCTGCCCGCCTGGGCGCGGTTCACCGTGAGCTTCCCGTCCGACCCGCTCACCTTCATCCTGAAGCCTCTCGTGACGGGAGTCTCATCCCCGCTTTCCACGGGCTCCTCGGCTGAAGGCTCCTCTGCAGAGGGTTCCCCGGTCTCGGGCTTATCTGACTGCTCCCCGAGGTTTTCCGCGGGCGCTTTAAGTTCCGCAGGTTCTGCGGGGGTGTCCGAAGAACACCCCGACAGAGTAAGTACAATGATAAGAAACAAGCTTATGATCTTCTTTTTCATGTCGTCCTCGCCTGATGAGCTTCCGCAACCTTTTGGTTGTGGAGCTGGATCTCATATAGTTTTTTGTATATGCCGTCCATTGCGAGCAGCTCCTGATGGGTGCCGCTCTCCCTGATCTTGCCCTTGTGCATGACCATGATCTTGTCGGCGTGCTGTATGGTTGAAAGCCTGTGCGCCACCATGATGGTCGTCCTGCCCTGCATGAGCTTTCCGAGCGCGTCGGAAATGAGCTGCTCGGTCTCGGTGTCGATGTTGGCGGTAGCCTCGTCCATGACGAGTATCGCCGGATCGTGCGCGAGTGTCCTTGCAAATGACAGGAGCTGCCTCTCACCTGCAGAGAGCGTTGCTCCGCGCTCGGTAACAGCCTCCTCGTAAGTGTGCTCAAGCTTGTCGATAAAGGTGTCCGCGTTGACAAAGTGCGCGGCCTCCTTTATGGCCTC
>JAGDDC010000234.1 GCA_017958245.1 Lachnospiraceae bacterium | reverse complement strand
TCATGTACGAGGTTCCCGCATGCGAGGTGAACCCCGACTACGACGGAGAACGCACCGTCATAGTCCAGGGTATGATCGACGTGTACTTTGAGGAGGACGGAGAGTTTGTGCTCGCGGACTACAAGACCGACAAATGCAGGGACGCGCGCACTCTCACCGAGAGATACAGCTTCCAGCTCGACACCTATGCCGACGCGCTCACGAGGATCACGGGGAAGCGCGTAAAGGAGAAGATCATCTACTCGTTTGCATTGGGCGGGCAGATATTGCTATAATACCGGTGTTATCTCACCGAAGAAGGAAAAGCTATGAAGAGGATTTTGTTTGTTTTTAACCCCTGTGCGGGCAAGGGAAAGATCGCCTCGAACCTCTCGAGGATCGTGTGCGAACTGGGACGCCACGGGCAGGAGGTCGTGATACACGCGACCACGGGGCGCGATGATGCGAAGCTCGTGGCGCAGGACTACGCCGCCCGCGGGCTGTGCGACAGGATCGTGTGCGCCGGCGGAGACGGGACGGTGAACGAGGTCGTGACGGGCGTCATGAACGCGAAGAGCAGCATCCCCATCGGGATCATACCCGCGGGGTCGACCAACGATTTCGGCTACACGCTGAGGCTTCCGAAGGATCTTGCGAAAGCGGCCGCCTTCGCGGCAAATGCCCCCGCGAGACCTACGGATATGGCGACGCTCAACGGGAGATACCTCATTTACACCGCAGCCTTCGGGCTCTTTTCGGATGTCTCCTACGCGACTTCACAAAAACAGAAGAACGTCCTGGGACATCTGGCCTACATATTGAACGGCATAAAGAGCCTCGCGGACGTCAAGGTGTACCACGTGAAGGCGGAGTACGGTTCACAGGTCCTCGAGGATGATTTCATACACGGGATGGTGGTGAGCGCAGACTCTGTCGGAGGCTTCAGAGGGCTTCCCGGCAAGGGCGTGGAGATCGACGACGGGCTCTTTGAGATGATCTTTGTTAGGAACCCGAAGACTCCCGCCGGGCTTGCGAGGACGGTCGACGAGCTCCTGCTTCACAAGTTTGAGAACGCGCAGTACATAAGGTACGCGAAGGTAAAGAGCCTCAAGGTGACTTCACAGGAGAAGCTTGCGTGGTCGCTCGACGGGGAGTACGGCGGCGAGACGAGCGTGGCGGACATAGAGGTCCTGCACCGCGCGGTAAACTACGTGAGAAGGTAGGCAGACCATGCTGTGACTGCTGGGACTTGGCCTCCCTCGTGGCAGGCAGGGGACACGGAGATTATATGGATCAATACACGGAATTTGCATATGTTTATGATGACTTCATGTCTGACATACCGTATGACGAGTGGGCGCAGGAGCTTGCGAAAAAACTGCGCTCGGAGGGGATAGAGGACGGTCTCGTCCTCGAGCTTGGCTGCGGTACGGGGAACCTGACAAGGAGGCTCAAGGCGCTCGGATACGACATGATTGGAGTCGATGTCTCGCCCGACATGCTGGCGGTCGCGAGGGAGCAGGAGAGCGAAGGGATACTCTATCTTCAGCAGGATATGAGGGAGTTCGAGCTCTACGGGACCGTGCGCGCCGTGGTGTGCCTGTGCGACGGCATGAACTACATACTGACTGAGGACGATCTGCTGGAGGTCTTCAGGCTCGCGGACAACTACCTGGATCCGGGCGGGTTGTTCATATTCGATATGAAGACCGAGCACCTCTACCGCGATGTGCTGGAGGATCGGAGCTTTGTCTGGAACAGGGAGGACGGGAGCCTTGTCTGGGAGAACAGCTACGATCCCGACGAGAAGCTGAACGAGTACGAACTCACCGTGTACAGAAGGCTTGAGGATGAGGATCTCTACGAGAGGTTTGAGGAGACTCATGTTCAGAGGGCTTATGAGACGGAAACCGTGACCCGTCTTTTGAAAGAGGCAGGACTCAGGTTCGAGGGCGTCTTCTCCTCGCTTGGTGGAGGCGAGCCGGACGCGGACAGCGAGAGGATATACTTCGTTGCGAGAGAGTGCAAAAAGAAGGCGTGAAGAGGAAGGACAAGGTACGAGAGATGGGAGACTACATAATCAGAGCTACGGCCGCGGACGATCAGATGAGGATCTTTGCCGCGACCACAAAGGAGATCACTGAGGAGGCGCGCCGGATACATAACACTTCGCCGACAGCGACCGCAGCGCTTGGGAGGCTGCTCACCGCAGGAGCCATCATGGGCGGCATGCAGAAGAACTCTACGGACGTCCTGACGCTCATGGTCAAGGGCGACGGGCCCGTGGGCGGGCTCACAGTGACCTCGGGGTTCTTTACGAAGTCTGAGAAGGAGGAGGGTCGCCTCTCCATAAAAGAAAAGGTTTACGTCAAGGGCTATGCGAACAACCCTCAGGCGAACCTTCCGCCAAACGCGAAGGGAAAGCTCGACGTCGGCGGAATAGTCGGCAGAGGAACGCTCACGGTCATAAAGGACATGGGGCTCAAGGAGCCGTTTGCGGGGCAGACCGAGCTTGTCTCGGGCGAGATCGCAGAGGACCTGACATACTACTACGCAAACTCGGAGCAGATCCCGTCCTCCGTGGCGCTCGGCGTCCTGGTCGGAAGAGAGGGGACGAAGTGCGCGGGCGGCTTCATAGTGCAGCTCCTTCCCTTTGCCGAGGACAGGCTGATCGACAGGCTTGAAAAGAAGCTCACCAGCGTCGGATCCGTGACCTCCATGCTCGATGCGGGCATGAGCCCGGAGGACATGGTAAATGAGGTCTTCGGAGAGTTCGAGGTCACCATAGCGGACAGGATAGAGGCCGAGTACCATTGCAACTGCAGCAAGGAGAAGGTCATGAAGGCCGTCGAGAGCATAAGTGCCGCTGATCTGCGGGAAATGATAAAGGACAACAAGCCTGTGGAAGTCGGATGCTATTTTTGCGGAAGAAAATATGAATTTAACACAGAAGAGTTAAAAAACATTGTTAAATCGAAAAAAACAAACCAACATATTTGATTTTTATGAGAATTCTAATATAACTTGACAATTTTCAAATTGTAAGGTATATTAGGTTAAGGGTAATTTATCGATGTGACCGAAACCTCGTTTTTATGCGGGTGAGGCCCCTCAATCTATATTGATAGGAGAGACCAGAATGGCTAAGAGAGTACTTGTTTGTGATGACGCAGCATTTATGCGAATGATGATAAAGGACATTCTTACAAAGAATGGTTACGAGGTGGCGGGTGAAGCTGAGAACGGCGCTATTGCAGTTGCCAAGTACGCTGAGACGAAGCCCGATCTTGTTATGCTTGACATCACCATGCCCGAGATGGACGGTATCCAGGCTCTCAAGAAGATCAAGGAATCGGATCCCGGTGCGGTTGCCATCATGTGTTCCGCTATGGGCCAGCAGGCCATGGTTATCGAATCCATACAGTCAGGCGCGAAGGACTTTATCGTAAAGCCTTTCCAGGTTGACCGTGTTTTAGAGGCTATCAAAAAGGTCATCGGATAGTTTTAGTTTTGTTGCATTTGTTTATAATAACCTGCTCGAAAGGATTTGGGCAGGTTTTTATCATATTTGGACTTCTTTTCCGTGAGAGAAGTTTGAAGGGGCCTCCTTCAAGCTTCATCGATGACACTGCAGGCGTGTCATCGATATGCTAAGCCTGCGGCAAGCTATAAGTATGGCAGACCAGTACAACAATCCGGATAAAAGCAATACCGATACAGGCTTTGTGGCTGATCTCGATTATGAGGTATGTACACCCATGAACGCCATCCTCGGCGATCTTGAACTCATCTTGAGGGAACCGATCAACGACAGGGTGCGCTCGATGGTTACGGACATACAGGAAGCTGCGAACGGGCTGATGACGGTCATCAACGACGTCATCGATTACGACCTGCTCAAAAACGGTGTCGTAGAGCTCTCGGAGGAGGAGTATCTTATCGCCAATCTCTGCGGCGAGATCGAAGAGCAGGCAGCGAGGACCGTAAAGGACAAGAAGCTGCGGCTCTCAACCGAGGTCTCAAAGGACATCGGTGTCAGATACTGGGGCGACCACAACAAGATACTGAAGATCGTGGCCAAGCTCATCAGCAATTCTCTGTCTTTAACCCCCGAAGGATCAATACACCTGAGCATCGCCTGCGAACCGGAGGCGGAGGGCTATGACACGCTCATCTTTGCGCTCGAGGACATGAGTGACGAGGGAGTGTGCAACGAGCTCATTTCCATAAGCGAGAAGTTCGACGCGGGCGAGACGGGGTCGCTTGCAAAGACGTCCACGAGGCGCATTTACCTCGCGAAGATGTACGCGGGCCTGATGGGCGGAAGTCTGAACCTGAGCACCAGGGGCGACGGGCTCATATACGAGTTCAAGGTGAGACAGATGCGCGTCGGGATCAGCACCGTGGCGGACACCGAGGACGACGAAGAGGACATCAAGCTGAGTGCGGACATCAACTTCTGGATCAGCAACGCGAGAGTCCTCGTGGTCGACGACAACCACATAAACTCAAGGATAGCCGACTATATACTCAAGAGCTTCGGCGTTGACGCCGACATCATAGACACCGGGCCGGGAGCCATCGAGCTCATAAAGAGGATCGACTACGACATAGTCTTCATGGACAACGTCATGCCGAACACTTCGGGCGCCGAGATAACTGCGACCATCAGGCAGATGGGGACGGGGCAGAGAAAGGATTACTACAAGAGGATCCCGATAGTCGGATGGACGGCGAGCAAGGACAAGTACACGAGAGACGCGATGATCAAGGCCGGCATGGACGAGTGCCTCGACAAGCCTCTCGACGTCAAGAAGATCGAGGGCGTCTTAAAGCGTTGGCTGCCCTCCGAGAAGTTCAGGGACATAAAGGACATAAGGGACAACTTCGGCGAGATCGATGCGCTTGAGCGACTGGGCATCAAGGCGAGATCGGCCTTCAAGAACTTCTCCGACAAGGAGGAGGAGTACAGGAGCGTTCTCCTCGCCTTCTGCAGATCCAGCGAGACGAAGCGCAAGCTGATCAAGAGGTACCTGAAGCAGAAGGATTACATAAACTATATCCTCACCCTGCACGGGCTGATCGGCGTCGCGGACATAGTCGGAGCCAAATGGCTTTCGGACAAGGCAAGGCTTCTCGAGGACGCTGCCAAGGACGAGAGGCGCGAGACGATCGAGAGCGACACGGCGGCCTTCCTCGACTACATGGAGAAGCTCGTATCGGCGGTCGAGAAGATCATCGGGCAGGACGATATAAACAGGATCTCAACCGGACAGGTGGACAGATCGGATCTCGGACAGCTGGTGAACGAGCTGATAGAGTGCATAGAGACCTATCAGTACGACCAGGCGGAGGAGATCTTCTACGAGTTGGCGCAGAACGTGTACGACAACGAAGAGGTCATGGAGCATATTCATATTGCAGAAATGTACATGATGGATTATGATTATAAAAAGGTTACGGCGGAGCTTCAACAGATAAGGACCAAGATGTAGACCATCGGGCAGGGTAGCTTTACTCTGCCCGATATTTGAGCAGGGCCGTACCGAAGCTGTGGTTGGATCTACCCGGACGGTGCGCGGCAGGCGATGCGTCACCGGGCCGGATGGCAGTCTTTGACTGCCGACAAAGAGACAGAGCCTGCGGAAAGGTTAAGAGAATGGCAGCTACTAAGACAACAAGAGGAAGAAAGAGCACGAAGGCAAAGAAGGATACTCCCAAGAACGCTTGGCTCAAGTACGACAAGGCCGGTGTGAAGAAGATCTTCGAGTTCAACGAGGAGTACAAGGATTTCATATCCGAGTGCAAGACTGAGCGCGAGTGTGTGAACAGACTCGTGGAGGAGGCAAAGGCCAGGGGATACAAGGACCTCTTCTCCGTGAAGAAGGTGAAGGCAGGCGACAAGCTCTACGCTGTGAACATGGGCAAGGCACTGGTGCTTTTCGTGGTCGGAAAGCAGCCGCTTGAGATGGGTATGAACATACTCGGAGCCCACATCGACTCACCCAGGCTTGACCTGAAGCAGAACCCTCTGTACGAGGACACCGAGATCGCTCTGCTCGACACGCATTACTACGGCGGGATCAAGAAGTACCAGTGGGTGACCCTTCCGCTTGCGATACACGGAGTAGTGGTCAAGAAGGACGGCAAGGTACTCAACATAGTGATAGGTGAGGACGAGAACGACCCCGTGGTCGGGATCTCAGACCTCCTGCCCCACCTCGGTGCGGAGCAGATGGACAAGAAGGCCTCCAAGGTGATAGAGGGCGAGAACCTCGACATAACCGTTGCATCCATGCCTCTCAAGGGCGAGGACAAGGAAGCAGTCAAGGCCAATGTCTTAAAGCTCATAAAAGACAAGTACGGTTTTGAGGAAGACGACTTCATGTCTGCCGAACTCGAGGCGGTACCCGCGGGACGCGCAAGAGACTACGGCCTGGACCGCAGCATGGTCATGGGCTACGGTCAGGACGACAGAGTGTGCGCATTTACCTCG
Source organism: Lachnospiraceae bacterium (assembly GCA_017958245.1). The sequence continues at coordinate 1,385 of JAGDDC010000234.1, read as the reverse complement.
GCGAGAGCTATCTTTGAGATAGACAAGCCCGCGAGGACATCGGCGTGCATACTGGTCGACAAGGAAGAGATTGGCAGCGTAGGCGCTACCGGCATGCACTCCGTTTTCTTTGAGAACATAGTTGCGGAGCTCATGGACAGAATGGGAACTTATTCGGAGCTTGCGCTCCGCAGGGCATTTGCGGCTTCATGCATGCTCTCATCCGACGTGAGCGCTGCTTTCGACCCGAACTTCCCTTCAGTCATGGAGAAGAAGAACTGCGCATACCTGGGACGGGGCATGTCATTCAACAAGTTCACCGGATCGCGCGGCAAGTCGGGATCGAACGATGCAAACCCCGAGTTCATCGCAAGACTTCGCGACGTCTTTGAGAGAAGCGACGTATCCTTCCAGATGTCCGAGCTCGGCAAGGTCGACCAGGGCGGCGGCGGAACGATCGCGTACATACTCGCGAAGCTCAACATGCAGGTCATCGACAGCGGAGTTGCCATCCAGAACATGCACGCTCCGTGGGAGGTGTCGAGCAAGGTTGACGTATATGAGGCAAAGAAGGGCTATGTCGCTTTCCTGAAGGAGATCTGACATGGCTGAGACGATAAAGATCACTTATCTCTCCGACAAGATCGACAAGCTCCGCTACATAGACGGGAAGTCCGACTGGATCGACCTGCGCTGTGCGGAGCATGTCGTCATGAAAAAAGGAGAGTTCAGACTCATAAGCCTCGGGGTCAGCATGTGCCTGCCCGACGGCTATGAGGCGGTCGTGGTGCCGAGAAGTTCGACTTTCAAGAATTTCGGGCTCATACAGACGAATCATTTCGGGGTGATCGACGAGTCCTACGGGAAGCTCACGAGCGCGGACGAGTGGTTCGTGCCGATGCTCGCGGTGAGGGACACCGAGGTCAACATAAACGACAGGATCTGTCAGTTCAGGATCCAGAAGCATCAGCCCGAGATCGTCTTTGAGGAGGTCGAGGCCTTCGGAAGAGCGGAGGACGCGAGGGAAGGCTTTGGCTCCACGGGAGTCAGATAAAGGGAAAAAACGGAGAAAAAAGGAGAGAACATATGACTAGGATCGGTATACTTGGTTACGGAAACTTAGGGCGCGGCGTGGAGTGCGCGATAAAGCACAACGACGATATGAAGCTTGAGGCAGTGTTCACAAGGAGAGACCCTATGGCGGTGAAGACTCTCACCGAGGGCGTGAAGGTCCTGCCCGCAGAAGGCATGGAAAAGTACGCAGACGACATAGACGTGCTGATCATTTGCGGCGGGAGTGCTACGGATCTCCCCGTTCAGACGCCGAAGGCGGCAAAGTACTTCAACGTGATCGACAGCTTCGACATACATGCAAGGATCCCCGAACATTTTGCAAATGTAGACAG
>JAGDDC010000233.1 GCA_017958245.1 Lachnospiraceae bacterium | reverse complement strand
GGCAGGAAAGCAGGAGTTTTTCTGAATGAACTATTACAGTGAAAAGATCGACCGTTTGATCGAGCAGCTCGGAAGCCTTCCCGGGATCGGGAACAAATCGGCGCAGAGACTTGCCTTTCACATCCTGAACATGCCGAAGGAAAGAGTTCGGTCTCTTACCGACACGATCACGGATGCCAGAGAGAACGTCAGGTACTGCAAAGAATGCTTTACCCTGACAGACAAGGAGATCTGTCCTATCTGCAGCAACCCCGGACGCGACAAGACGACCATCATGGTGGTCGAGACGACGCGTGACCTTGCGGCCTATGAGAAAACCGGGAAGTTTAACGGAGTGTACCACGTTCTTCAGGGCGCGATATCTCCGATGCTCGGGATCGGACCGGCCGACATCAGACTCAAGGAGCTTATGACCAGGCTCCAGGGGGACGTCAAAGAAGTCATTATCGCGACAAACTCAAGCCTTGAGGGAGAAGCCACGGCGATGTACATCAGCAAGCTCATCAAGCCGGCGGGTATCAAGGTGACGAGGATCGCGAGCGGTATTCCGGTCGGCGGAGACCTCGAATACATTGATGAAGTTACGCTCTTGCGTGCGCTTGAAGGACGTAAGGCACTATAGAAGGTATGGGTTTGATCGTTTATTAATTTCCCAAAAGGAGGAAACGAAATATGGGTGAAGCAAATATCCTGAACGGTGGGGTTGAGGCGCTCAGTGAGATCAGAGGAAGTCTGTTGCATCTCGATACATTAAAGAAGTCGTCGGCCGAGCAGGCACAGACGAGACAGACTCTCGAGAAGGAGATCTCCGCAAAGCAGAAGGCCATGGACAAAGAGATCGAGACTACCGTCTCCAAGAGGATCTCGGAGCTCGAGGATTCCTTCGACAGTCAGATCGACAAGACAAAAAGCAGGATCAAAGAAGAAAAGACCAGGCGCGGAAAGACCAAGGATGAGAAGATCACCGAGCGTATCGGTGCCGAGACCGCGGACCAGCATGAACAGATCCGCAGCATTAAGCAGGAGATCAAAGGAACCTTCACGAAGGATCATATTTTCAGGATCTTTAATACAAGGTACTTCTTCGCACTGTTCCTTCCGGGATGTATCAGTGATTACCTTCTTATACTGCTGACCGTGATCGTGCTGGCAGGCCTGCCTTTTGGGCTCTACTGGCTGCTCGGACTTCAGAACATCTGGATCCTGATCGCAATGTACGCAGGTGAACTACTGCTCTTTGGCGCATCGTTTTTCTTCATATTTAAGAAAGTACGCAACAAGCATCTCGCAGCACTCAGGGAAGCAACATCCCTCAGAGAAGAGATCAAGGAGATCAAGAAAGGTATCAAAGCCAAGGCCAAGGGCATCCGCAAGGATCGCGACGAGTCCGGTTACGGACTTGAGAGCTTTGACCAGAGCATCGGTGAGCTTGAGACCACGCTCGCCGGTATCGTTGAGCAGAAGAAGCAGGCACTCACATCGTTTGAGAGCACAACAAAGCCCGATATTATCAATGAGATCCGTGTGAAGTATGTGGATGATATCGAAGCCCTCAAGAAGCAGAACGAGGAAGCTGCCCGCGTCCAGAAGGAAGCGGACGACGAGATCAGCGCCATCACGATGGAAATCTCGCAGAACTACGAAGCGTATCTCGGCAAAGAGAACCTTAAGGTGTCCGTTATCGACAGCCTTATCGAGATCATAAATAACGGCTCGGCACTCAATGTGTCCGAGGCGCTT
>JAGDDC010000020.1 GCA_017958245.1 Lachnospiraceae bacterium | reverse complement strand
GGGAGTCGGCGAGGCGCTTTTTTCCATCACTTCGTCGCCCACAGAGCAGGACTACCTGGATTTCTCGATCAAGAAGGTCGGCTGCCTGACCGAGGTGCTCCACCGCATAGAGGAGGGGCAGCAGGTCACGGTCAGAGGGCCTTACGGCAACGGCTTCCCTGTAGATACGGAGCTTGTGGGCAAGGACCTCGTCTTCATAGCGGGAGGCATCGGGCTTGCGCCGCTCCACTCGGTCGTGGACTACTGCCTGGCAAAGCGCGAAAACTACGGGAAGATCAAGGTGATCTACGGTTCGCGCTCGAAGGAGGACCTCGTGGACCTCGCTGAGCTTGAGCGCTGGCGCGACAAGGAAGGCCTCGAGGTGGAGCTCACCATAGACAGGGAACAGGAAGGCTGGGACGGACACGTGGGCTTCGTGCCGAGCTTCGTAAAGGAGCTCTCACCCGACCCTTCATCCACGGTCATCATGTGCGGCCCGCCCGTCATGATCAAGTTCACGCTCGAGAGCCTCATGGAGCTTGGCTTTGACAGGACCCACATCTACACCACCATGGAGCTTCGCATGAAGTGCGGTCTCGGCAAATGCGGCCGCTGCAACATAGGAAACAAGTACGTCTGCAAGGACGGCCCGGTATTCAGGTTCGATCAGCTCGACGAGCTGCCGGACGAATACTAAAAAGGAGATAGTATGGAAAAAACAGTCAGTGTTTTTCTGTTCGGAAAAAAGTATGAAGTGCCCGACAGCCTCACTATCATGGAGGCCATGGAGTATTCGGGCTACCGCCTGGTCAGGGGCGTGGGCTGCCGCAACGGTTTCTGCGGGGCCTGTGCCGTGATCTATCGCATAAAGGGTGACAGAGAGCTGAAGGCCGCGCTCGCCTGCTCCACCAGAGTCGAGGACGGGATGTATGTGGCGACGCTCCCCTTCTTCCCTCTCGTAAAGGAAGTCTACGACATAGAGAAGATCGGGCCCACGCAGCAGGTCATGATGCAGCTCTACCCGGAGATATACTCCTGCGTCGGCTGCAACGCCTGCACGAAGGCCTGCACGCAGGGGCTCAACGTCATGCAGTACATAGCCTATGCGCAGCGGGGGGATTTTGAGAAGTGCGCGGAGGAATCATTTGACTGTGTGATGTGTGGAGTGTGCTCGTCGAGATGTCCTGCGGGGATATCGCACCCCCAGGTGGCAATGCTCGCAAGGCGCATCAACGGCAAATACATAGCGAAAAAGAGCGGGCATCTCGCGGATATGGTCGGAGCCGTCGAGAGAGGCGAGTTCGACGCCCTCCTGAAAGAGCTTGAGGAGATGCCGCCCGAGAAGATAAAGGAACTCTACAACAACAGAGAGATCGAAAAGTAGGAACGTATGGGGCAGACCCCGCACGGATACTGCAAAAAGGAGAGTACCATGTATACAGACGAAAGGATGCTCGCGTCGATAAAGAAGGTCGAGGCAGCCAGGGAGGCGAACTTAAAGCTCGACCCGAGAAGGATGACGGCTCAGGAGAAGGAGGAAGTGCTCGCAAAGTTCCACCCCGACTACAGGGAGAGCGAGTTCTCGACGCTCGAGGTCGGAAGGAGCAAGGGCGACAAGGTCCCCACTCAGCTCAAGGCGCTGCTCGAGGGCAGGTCAAGAGTGCTGGGCGAGGACGGGAAAGTGCTTGAGACCGTGAAGGCTCTCGATCTCGACCATCCCCTCTCTGACACGGACGTGCTGGTGATCGGAGGAGGCGGCGCGGGATGCTCCGCTGCGATAGAGGCCGTAAAGGCGGGCGCGGACACGCTCATGGTGACGAAGCTCCGCGTGGGTGACGCCAACACGATGATGGCAGAAGGTGGCATACAGGCCGCCGACAAGGAGGGCGACAGCCCTGCGCAGCATTTCCTTGACGCTTACGGCGGGGGACATTTTGCGGCGCAGAAGGATCTGCTCGAGAAGCTTGTAAAGGACGCGCCGGGCGCGATAGCCTGGCTTGAGTCGCTCGGGGTGGAGTTTGACAAGGACCCCGAGGGCAATATGATCACGACCCACGGCGGCGGAACCTCGCGCAAGAGGATGCATGCGGCGAAGGACTACTCGGGAGCTGAGATCATGAGGACGCTTAGGGACGAAGTCCTGAACCTCGGCGTCAGGATCGTGGATTTCACCGCGGCGATAGAGCTGCTCACGGACGGAAAGGGCGGGTGCACCGGTGCCGTGCTCATGAACATGGAGACCGGGGAGCTCTTTGTGGCGCGCGCGAAGGCAGTGATACTTGCGACCGGTGGCGCGGGAAGACTTCACTACCAGGGCTTTCCCACCTCGAACCACTACGGGGCAACGGCGGACGGCCTGGTACTCGGCTACAGGGCGGGGGCGAGGCTCCTCTACCCGGATACGCTCCAGTATCACCCCACGGGAGCGGCATTTCCGGCGCAGATATACGGAGCGCTCGTGACGGAGAAGGTCCGCTCGGTTGGAGCGATGCTCGTAAACTGCGACGGCGAGGCTTTCATGAACCCTCTGGAGACGAGGGATGTCGCTGCGGCTTCGATCATCCGCGAGTGC
>JAGDDC010000232.1 GCA_017958245.1 Lachnospiraceae bacterium | reverse complement strand
ATCGCGGCAACGAGCGACAACAAGACGGGCATCGCAGGCGTGGCAAGTCCAGTGGATGTCAAGATCATGGTGCTCAAGATACACGGCGGCTCGGACAAGAAAGGGTCGATAGCTTCCGCTGTAAAGGCGGTCAAGTACGCCCAGGCAATGGGCGCCGATATATGCAACTTAAGCTGGGGAACCTACGGCGACTGTCCTTCGCTGCTCGCTGCGATCAAGCAGTCCAACATGCTCTTTGTCTGCGCCGCGGGGAATGACGGCACCAACAACGACCAAAAACCCCTCTACCCGGCGTCATTTGACCTCGACAACGTCATCTCGGTAGGCTACACCGACTGGAACGGAGAGCTCTCCACCAAGTCAAACTTCGGCAAGACCACCGTGGACATAGCCGTTCCGAGCGTGCACGTATATAGCACAACTGTCGGAGGCTACGACTATATGAGCGGTTCTTCCATGGCTGCGCCCCACGTCACCGGGCTTGCGGCACTCGTGTACTCCTACGGGGACGGTATCACCGCAAAGGCAGTCAAGAACCTTCTCACAAAGAACGTCAAGAAGCGCCCGGAACTTGCGGGGTCCGTGAAGACGGGCGGGATCGCGAGCGCATCTTCCATCTTTGCGAAGAATCCCTCATTTGAGCCGGACTTCACAAATCCCACGCTTCAGGTCACAAGGACCTTCGACAAGGACAAGCTCATGCTCAAGATAGATGCGAAGGACACGGGCTCGGGCGTACACAGCGTCAGGTACTTTGTGGGCGACAAATCTCTCAAGGACTTCGCGCACGGGACCGCGGGAACTTTTGTGGACGGGAAGAAGCTCTCTCTTTCAAAGGGCGGATACCTGACCTTCTACGTGGACGACAGGGCAGGCAACGAGATCGCGAAGATCTTCTATCTGAGCGATGACGAGATCAAGCCCGTGTACTCCGACGTCTCCTTCTCGGTTGACGATTCCTACAAGTCGATAACCGTAAACGGCAAGGTAAAGGACGCAGACAGCGGGATCAAGACGGTCAAATACCTCCAGGGCACGCACTCCGTGTCGGATTTCAGCGCCGCCGGGACCACGGTCGAGTTCAAAAAGAGCGGAAAGTTCACATTTGACGTGGCTGCGCCTGGCCAGTACACCATTTTTGCTTCAGACTGGCGAGGCAACAAGGAAGTCTTCCAGCTGCTCACAAAGATAGTCAGGGCTGAGAGCCTGACACTTTCGAGGGAGAAGAAGACGCTCACCAAAGGCAAAGCCTTCAAGATCAAGTACGAGATCGCGCCTGCAGACACGACGGACAAGATCAAGTTCACCTCTTCCGACGAGAAAGTAGCGACCGTGTCCGCAAAGGGCAAGGTGACCGCGGTGGGCAGGGGAAGCTGCACCATAACCGTGACGACTTCAAGCGGGCTTGAGAAGGTGATCGAGATCCGCGTAAAGAAGGCGAAGCCATGAAAAAACATGACATATATCTGATAGCAGCGCTGCTTATCGCGGCGCTGTCAGTTTTTCTCATATACAGGGCTGTTCACACCGAGGACGGAGCGTATGCGCTCATCGAGGTCGCTGGCAGGGAGTACGCGAGACTCCCTTTGGATGCGGACGCGGAGCTTGTGATCCCCGGGGAGAACTCTCTCTCCTGCACGCTGAAGATAAGCAATGGAACGGCAGACGTGACGCACGCGCTCTGCCCCGACAAGATCTGCAGGGATCACGCGCCCGTCAGCAAGACCGGAGAGACCATCATCTGTCTCCCCGCAAAGATAGTGATAACCATAATAGGCGGTGAGCCTGCCGAAACAGACTATGTGGTCGGTCACAGCCCGGCAGGAAGAATACTATGGAACTAAACACTAACACGAAAAAGATCGCACTTCTCGGAGTGCTGACCGCTGCAGCCTTCATACTGAATTACCTTGAGAGCCTGCTGCCTGTTTTCATACCTGTCCCGGGCGTGAAGATCGGCCTTGCAAACATAGCGGTGCTCGTGGCTCTCTATGTGCTCGGCATGGGTTACGCGGGCGTCCTCGCCGTTGTGAGGATCGTGCTCGCAGGCTTCACCTTCGGAAGCCTGTTTTCAATGCTATACAGCTTCGCAGGCTGCTTACTAAGCATGCTCGTTATGCTCGCTTTGAAACGCATAAAACGTTTCTCGGTCATAGGCGTGAGTGTCGCGGGCGGCGTTGCCCACAACATGGGCCAGCTCCTCTGCGCTCTCTTTCTCGTGGGCACATCGATCTTCTACTACGCACCCTTTCTCATCGCATCGGGCGTCGCTGCAGGCCTGATAACCGGAGCCGTCGTGAAGCTCACTCTGAACATGTTCCCGCCGCGTGCGGGCAACGGGTGATAAAACAACAATCCAAAAAACCTCGGATAAAAAATGCTGCCATGTCATACCCTCCTTACCGGTTTGTTCGGTAAAGAAGTTAAGACATGGCAGTCTTTGTTTTATCCTTCTGTTCTCATTGCCTCGATAGCCGAGATCTTCGTTGCGCGTCGCGCAGGGAAGTAGCCGGATACGATACCGACCAAGGTACCGAATGCCGCGGCCAGAAGCGGCAGCCAGAACGGGATCAGTGAATACCCGACCCCCTGGTCGCCGAAGCCCGTATCCATCAGAGACGAGAAGATCTCCGTTCCGTAGGTGTTGATCACCCAGGACGCGAGAAGGCTCAAAGCGATGCCTATGATGCTTCCGATCAGTCCTATCATCCCCGCCTCAAAGAGGAAGAGTCTCTTGATATCCCTGATGTAGCATCCGAGCACCTTCATGATACCGATCTCCTTGGTCCTCTCGTAGATCGACATGATCATGGTATTTGCGATGTTGATGGCGGAAACGAGCATTGCGACTCCGCCGATCGCGCCGAGGATCATTTGCAGCATCTTCGAAGTCTGCTTCTGCGTCTCGATCCACTGCATATCGCTGTCGGACACGTATCCGAGTTCCTTGATCCTGTCCTGGACCTCGGTGACGTTGTTCATGTTGTCGACGTTGATGATGATGTTGTTGAACGAGTTCAGCTTTGACTTGACCTTCTTGCGGTCCTCCACCTTGAGCGTCTCAGAGTACTTCTTCATCATGTTCCTGTAGTTTTCTATGTCGATGATGATCGAGTAGCTGTACTCGCTGTATTCTTCGCCCGCGGAGATACCGAAATCCGTGACCTTGTATTGATAGGGCTTCTTCTTCGGATTGGTCTCAAACTCGTTGAACTGTATATATATCTGATCCTTTGCGGGGTCAACGTCGTCCTTTTCCTGGTAGGATCTCCCGGAGAACTTGTAGAAGCTTTTGAGCGTCTGTTCTCCGAAAATGACCTTGTTCCAGTTCTCCTTGGTCGGATAGGTCCCATCCTGGAGCGCCGGGAAGCCGAGGTCCTCATAGTACGTATAATCGATGATGATGAAGCTCCCCCAGCTCTGCCATTTGCCCGTGTACATCGTCGCGTTGTAATCTTCGACGCGCGGAGACACGGCCTTGACATGATCTATCTTCCTGATCGCCTCCATGGCTTTCTCGTCAAGTGTCTGTTTGACCTCCTGCCACTCGCCGTTTTCCTGCTCGACATAGGAGTTTGCCCTGACGTTGATGACCGTCATGGCTCCGTTCTGCATGACCGCCGCGTCGAAGTTGGCGTTCATGCCCAGTCCGATCGATATCATGACGACGATCGAGATGGTTCCTATCACCACGCCGATGACCGTGAGCGCGGTCCTGGCTTTTCTTCTGCGAAGGTTTCGGATCCCCATTTTAAGCAGATCGATAATCCTCATAGTTACACTTTTCCCTTTCTCAATCGTCGTACGGATCGATGCCCTTCTTTATGCGGAGCTTTGCAAAGAGTATGCCAAGTCCCACGGAAACAGCCGCTGCGAGGAGAGCCATGCCTATGATGAAGCCCCAGCTTGCCATCGGCTCAAATGATGACCCTGCGTCGCCGTCCACTTCCATCATGGCATCATACCCTTCTTCCCCGGACATGCCTTCGTAATCGCCGTCGTAACTCTCGGCGTACTCGCCCATATCGCCGACGTCGACTCCGTCATACACAGCACCGTCGCCTTCCTCATACACACCCGTGAGGATCCCGCCGTCTGCGGCCCCGTCGCCTTCCATGGCACCGATCGTGTTTATGCCCTCCTCGGTGGCCCCGTCGCCCTCGGCGTATTCTTCTTTCATGTCGCCCTCTTCAAGGTCTGCGCCGCCTTCCTCGAAGCTCCCCTCGAGTTCGCCCGAAAAGTCGCCCTCTCCGGAACCGTCGCTGCCTCCTATATAATCCTCGGAAGCTCCCTCAACCTCCATAGCGGGGGCCTCCAGATCCGTAACATCCGTAACCAGGTTTTCGTTGTCTCCCATTTTCAGTACCTTGCCTTTCTATAACTGCATCAGTCAGCCATGTCCGCTTCTCTTCTCATCTTCTTCTTTTTGCTCGAAATGATCACCTTGTAAGTGATGAGTGTTCCCAGACCGAGAACCGCCACGAGCATCAGGATGAACGCCCAGACAGGCATGATGGGCTCTGCGGCCTCCTCTTCGGGCATGTCGAAGCCGGGATCAAAGCCCGGATCGTAGAAGTCACCGCCGAAGTCGCCGCTCGGGAAATCCTCTACCATCGCCATGAAGTTCGAACTCGTCGTAACCTCGTCACCGTTGCTGTCCTCAAAATGCACGACTACCGTGCCCTGAGCCTCGCCCGATACAAGCGGTATGATCGAAGGACTAACGTACTCCTGTCCGCCTGCCATGACTGTTCCGACAAAGCTCATCTCACTGTTGTTTGCGAGAGCGAAATCACCCTCGACCGTCACGAAGACGTTGTTCAACTGCGACTGACCCATGTTGTAGAACTCGAAGGAGAGCGTCGCCTCCTGTCCCATGTAGATGCCGCCGTCCATACCCTCGACGAAGAGGTTCTCGATCTTGGGCCTGTAGTTCTCAACTGTGTGGATCTTCAGTGTATTGTCATCGGTCACTCCGCCTGCTTCCTTGTCGGCGTCGCTCATGTCGTCGTACTCGTACTCCACCTTGATCACGAGATCGTAATCTCCGGTAGCCGTGGTGGACTTCGCCTTGAGCTGGATCGTCTTCTCTATGCGCTCTCCGGGGCCGATCTTGGTCTCATAGAACATGTTCGATCCCGATTTAGGCGCAAATATGCCTTCCGCCTGTGTAAGCGTGATCTTGATGTTCTTCGCGGCCTTGGTGCCGTGAGTGTTGAGCAGCGAGAAGTTGAGGTCAAATACGTCTCCCGCATGGATGTCGCCCTTTTCGTCAACCACGTTCCATGAGTCAACGATGAGCTTGGGCTTGCCGATACTGCTGCCCTTTTCGTTGACGACGTTGAGGACGTACATGCTGTAGTTTCCGTTTTGCATTACACCGTCTGCATCGACGTATGTATAGGAAAATGCCAGTGTGTTAAGACCTTCGGGAATCTCTTCGCCCACTCTGAAGGTCATCGAAACGCTCTTTGATTTGCCTTTCTCGATGTCGCCCACGTAAGTCTCGGGATTCGATGATATGGGCTCAAAGTTGGCCTTTGAAAGCTGTTCGCCTTTGATCTTGAAGTCCCTGATCGTGCGTGTTCCGCCGTTGTTTACCGTAAAATAAACGGTGACATTGCTGCCCGCGTAAGGCGTCGAAGGGGTGTGTGAAGCTCCCGTGATGGTGATGAGATCACGGTTTTCTTCAGGAACAGCCGCTTCGGGGCTCACGAGATAGAGACTCATCTTGGCGGTCTTCACCGCGGATTCATCCTTTCCGGTATAGTCGACTTCAATCTTAATATCTGTAAGCTCTTTCTGCCCTGATTTTGCAACAACAAACGGGATATCCACCTTCATGGTCTTTCCGGGCTCGATCGTCCCCACGTCGATGTAATCACTGGTAAAGGCCTTTGTGATTCCGGCGTCAGCTCCAAGGCCCTCGGGAACCCTGAGCCTGACATTTTTTGCGTCTGCATCGCCCTCGTTCTTTATCTTTACCGTGACACTGTCCTTGCTGTCTGGTGTGATCTTCTTGTAGTTATCATTTGTGAGAAGGGAGATGAATGGTGCATTGTCGACCTTACCGACTTCCTTGACATTGACGTAGATGTTTTTGGAAGACGTCTTCTCCTCTCCTGCGGAGTCCTTGTAAGTAAAATTTGCGGTTATCGTGTGCTGTCCGACCTTGCAGTCCGACAGGACGTTGACGGGAATCGTTATCTTCCCGCTGTTTCCCGCGTAGATATCACCTATCCTGTGCAGCTCAACCGAATAACCCGGGTCGAGACCTTCGTCCATGCCAAGGCTGACATACACGTTAAGCGCATCAGTCTGCCCGTTGTTTCTCACTGTCAGGTAGAGATCGAAACTGCTCCCAGGCATGACCAAATCCTCGTTGTAATTAACCGAGTCTATGCTTAGCATGATCGGAGACTTCTCATTTGGGACAAACACATCAAATGTAAGGAGTATAACCTCCTCGTTTCCCGCATCGGGATCATACTCATCAATCCAGACCTTTCCCTTCAGGGTTGCGGTATATGTACCTATCTTTAAGCTGTCCTTTGAGGTAAGGTCAAACTCCAGCTTCAATTCGCTCATCTGATTGATGCTTTCCCCGGTGATGACTTCACGGCCATCGCCTTTAACCAGCTTGATATTTGAGGCTGAAATGAGTGGCGAGTCTATATCAAGCTTTAGCGAAGACAGCTGAAACATAGGGCTGACCGTCTTCACCGGAAGACTCTTATGTACTGTCATTCCGGGCTCTATGGCAACCTTGGAGTCATCGTTGTTCATTAAAATCAGCTTTTCACCAGCCTTCGCAGGAACCAGCCCCGCCATACACGCAAATGTAAGTGCCAGTACCAGTATCGCTCCCACAAACCTCATCTTCTTCATTTGCTCGTCTCCTCCTTACTCCCTTCACTCACCATGCTTGCATTATCCGGGGAGTTATTGTTTTCATATTCCTTTTGTGTTCCGCCTTCATCTTTCGAAGTCGCTCTTCTGTCGCTTAGATCATTTGCGGGTGCGCCTGCGACCCCAGCCTGCTGCGTCTCATTTGCTGCGACCCCAGCCTGCTGCTTCTCGGTCTCGGCGGCCTTGAGTGCCGCGTCCGCATCTCCCGTCAGCGGGTTCTCGTTTATCTCGATACTCTGGATCTTTCCGTCGAGTATATGAATGATCTTGTCCGCATATCCCGCCAGCTTGTTGTCGTGGGTTACCATGACTATCGTCTGGTGGTTGGCACTTGCCATGCCCTTGATGAGCTGCATTACCTCGATCGTTGTCCTCGAATCAAGGTTTCCTGTCGGCTCGTCCGCAAAAACTATCGCGGGCTTCGAGACGAAAGCTCTCGCGATGCCGACTCTCTGCTGCTGACCACCGCTCATTTCCTTGGGCTTGTGGTTCATTCGCTTGCCGAGCCCCACCTTTGTGAGCATATCCCGCGCGGCCCTGTTTCTCGTCCTCGCCGATGTCCGTTTGAACACCAGCGGCAGCTCAACGTTCTCCACTGCAGTCATCGAGTTCATCAGGTTGTAGGACTGGAACACGAAGCCCAGGTAGTTCTGTCTGAACTTGGCGAGCTTGTTCTCGCTCATGCTGTGTATCGGCCTGCCTTTTATGAGTATCTGCCCGTATGTCACTTTCTCGATCCCGGCAATAAGATTGAGTAGTGTCGACTTGCCCGAGCCCGATGTTCCGAGCAGGCAGCAAAACTCCCCTTCGTTGATGGTGAAGCTCACCCCGTCCACGGCGTTGATGCGCTCCCTGCCCATCTTGTAGACCTTGCGGACGTTCTTCACCTCTATGATCGGTTTTTGTGCGCCTTCCACTTCTTCCTCCGTATCTGAACCGCCACAAGGCATGGCGGATCCATCTTCCTGCGCAGCAGCGGATCCGGTCTTTGTCTTTCCGGCTTCCCGCTTCTTCTGTTTCAGGGGAGCACCCGTCTCCCCGCAAATGCGCCTTCCTTAATTAGACGAGGCAGGCGCACTTTCAGTTCCCATGTTATCAATAATTTTTTATTAGTCAATCCCGAAGTTCATTTTCTCATATTATTCTAATACTTTTAATCTTCCGCTTATGCCCCGACGTTACGAGCTCCATCCACACCATATGCATGGAGCACGAGCGATCATGCGCAGCACTTGGCGATCGAGAGTCGCCGAGGCAATGCACCTAAAAGAAGTCGGGAGAGTGCTCTCCCGACTGTATAATCGATCTGACTTGCGTCTATTCACCTTGCTTTGCGCCTCTGAGGGAAGCCTTGTCCACAAAGAGTTTTATGACCTCCACGGCCCCGTCGATCCCCGTCATACTGCTCCTGATGGAGAGATGATAGTTCTCTGCTCTGCCCCACTTCTCACCGGTATGGAAGTTGTGGTAATTGCCTCTTCTCTTGTCGATCTTTACGATCTCTTCCTCGATCTTGTCCGGGGACATGTTGTCGATCCTGATGGCGCGCTCAACCCTGAAGGGCATGTCGGCCCATACGAATACGTTTACCAAATTGTCGAGCTTCCTCAAGATATAGTCCGCGCAGCGCCCGACTATCACGCAGGGGCCCTCCGACGCGACTTTTCTGATGACATTTGCCTGAGCGATGTAGATCCTGTCATCGAGCGACAGGTTCGAGAACGTAGTCTCCTGGCCGTTGAAAGCCGTCAGTCCTCTCGCTATCGAGTAGAGCAGACTGTTCGTCGCCCTGCTCTCCGCCTTCTCAAAGGTAGCCTCCGCAAAACCGCTCTCCTTCGCAGCCCTCGAGATCAGCTCGTTGTCATAGAACGGCACATTCCATGCCTCCGCGAGCTTCTGCCCGATCTCTCTTCCACCGCTTCCGTACTGTCTGCTTATAGTGATGACTTTATCCATATAAACCTCCGTTCCGCCGCTACCCGCGGCTAAAAGTGATGAAAGAATGCCTGTATAAAGGCAAATGCGGATCATACACATCCTTATTGTATCACAAAACAGTCAAAAATTCAATCGGACTGCTTCCGGGAGATCAGCCAGTTTTTGTCGCTTCCGTGAACTTCCTGATCGTGTCAAATGTCTGAAGGTCGTCCTCCGTGATACCCGCACGGGTCATCATATCCCCTATCAGCCTTCCCATGTATATACAACGCTTTACCTGCCATTGTCATCCCTCTCGTTTCTGATCATTCTACTTCCCGTATTTCATGCGGTTTATGAGTTTCGACGGGCCTTTCTTTTCAGCGAGAAAACGCTCAAGGAGCTTCCGCTTGAAGACGCTCATCCCTGCTGCATCACTCCTGCTGCAGTCTCTTGCAAATCTCGCGCGAAGCGCTATGTCAAAGACACCGTCAAGCCCCTGTATGCCGTACTTCCCGTCAAGTTCCAGCTCAGCCTTCTCAATCGCCTCGCCGCCGTCAAGTATATCCACACCCGTCATCTTCAGGGTGAGTTCGGCGATCGTTGCAAAGTCCTCGAGCACGGTCTCGCGCATAGTGAGATTTCCTTTCCTCTTTCTCGAGGAGAGCCTCCACACCGCAAATGCGACCGCGAGGATCACAGCTACCGTAAACACGACTCTGAATCCTTCCATTCCCTGCTTCTTCTCCTGTCCTGCTCCGTCTTCTTTGTCTTCCTTGTCCGCACTGTCCTTCAGGTCCCCGGGCTTTTGTCCGCCTGAACCTTCCTTCGACCCTCCGGACGGCTGCCCGTCACTCTTTCCTGCCTCAGGTTCCCCCTGCGTCATGCCCGGGCCTCCTGCTGCCTGTCCTTCCTTCGCGTAGTATCCGGGCGTCACCTCCGCCGTGTACCAGCCGAAGCCGTCCACGTAGACCTCCGCCCACGCGTGTGCATGTCTGTCCTTGACCGCGATCTCCGTAAGGCCGATCTCAGCGGTCTCCTCTCCGCCGCTGCCAAGAACAGTCTCTGCCTCGACCACCCTGTCCGGGTCCTCTGTGCTCTTCGTCGGCACTCTGTAGCCCTCGGCGTATCTGGCGGGGATCCCGAGACTCCTGAAGATCATGACTCCCGCGGATGCAAAATGCGCGCAATACCCTTTCCTGCCCTCCGTCAGGAAGTACTCTATGTAGTCCCTGCCCTCTGGCACACGCCCGGGTTCAAGACTGTACTCCGCACGGTCCGAAAGATAAGCCCTCACTCCGTCTATGGCCCCAAAGACATCCTTTCCGTCAAGCTCTCGAAGGGCTTCCGCGCCCTCAAACAGAGTCTCAAGTTCTTCAGGCACATCGAGACAGTTCTCGTACGCAAGGGCGCGCGCCTGTCTCTCGCTTTCGAGATCAAGCCCGCTCACAAGTGATGCGTTGTCTTCGAGCCATTTGCCAAAGCCTCCGAGCCTGAAATAATCTCCCGTGTCACACTCTTCCCCGCAGCCCGCGTACTCTCCTATGCGGCAGGCCAAAGCGGTTTTGGTATCCGTTTGGGAAAGTTTGTCTTCCAAGTCGCCCACAGCTTCAAAGAAAGCATCCTCGCGCCCTGCGTCCCCCGCGGGATCACTGTAGTCACACCGCCAGTTTCTACCTGTGTAGAATTCTCCCGCGTAAGTTCTCAGATAAGTAGCTCCCGCATACGGCAGGAAAGCCCTGAAGACCTCCTCGTCGAGATATGTCACTTTGTCCGCCACGTCGAGCTTCCCGCGCGCAAGACCTGCGCGCGCGTACACGTCGCCCTCTATGATGTCCGCCTCGTCCCACGGGCTCTTCTTTCCCGCTTCCTGCCTGCCCTCAGCGGCAGTACCGGTGGGTTCGTCACCCGCGGGCTCTTTGTCTTCACCTTCACCGTAGGCGATCTCAAGTATCTTCTGCTGAAGGTCCGACCTGAGCTTCGCCACGGTCCCGTTTTTATAGTACTGTCTCTCGCTTACGATGAGAGAGGCGATGAGCATGCTCACCCCGAGCAGGACCAGACAGATCGCCGAGTTCGAGAACCTGATCAGATCTGTGTGCTCCCTGTATCTCCTCCTGACCCTCGGGTCTGCAGACTCCGCGTAGCCGTAATCCATGGGCTGTGTGTTGATCGCCGCAAAGAAAGCCGCGAGCGCCATGAGCGCAAAAGGCCGCGGAACCTTGCCCGCAACTATACATGCGATCACCGGAAGCAGCGGCACGAGCGTTCCCAAGGCGGAGAGGCCCGTGAACCTCACGGAGAAAAACACGGCAAGAAGCACCACGAGCGCAAGGCAGATAAGTGCCGCCGAAGCCTGCTGCGGGGTCGCTGTCTGAGCCTCCACTTCAAAGCTTAAGTTGTAATTTGCCTTGATTGCCTCGAGCTCACGCAGGACCATGTGTCTGAAGCCCGCGTTTACTGCTGTCATGTTCAGGACGTACAGGACAAGGCCCGCAGCTGCTGCCGTGAGCACGACAAACACGCCCTTCGTCCTGAGCATCCCTCCGACTGTGAGAAGCGCCGATGCCGCGGCCACAAAGATCATCAGGACTTTTAAGTCAGCCTCGGGCACCAGGCAGTCCCTCACGCAGACCGCGCATGCAGCGGCGCCGAAGGTCTGGAGAAAGAAGAACATGACCATGCAGAAGATCCTGCCCTTTGTCTCCCCGCAGCGAAGCTCTATTCTGTTTTCAAAGCTTATGCCGTTTTCAGTTCTGTCGGTCATTTGCCATCACGCCTCACTTCGCCTGTCACGAAACCTTCGTCTCGCCTCCCGCAAGTATCCGCGGCTCGTCCGCGTCCTCGAGCGGGAAGGCCGCCTCGTACTCCCTGATGATCCCGGGTTCGGGGTCGCAGGGTGTGTTTGCATACATCTGCGCAAGCGCGTCAAACAGGCCGTCGCGGCTGTCCACACGCACCTTTTTTATGCACGCGCCGGGAGTGTCATACCATACGGCGAAGAACGGGATCCCTGCGCGCGTGAGCGCCTCACCCTTCCTCACCAGGTCGCAGACCGTCGCGTCGAACGCCTCAAGTGTGGCCCTCGCGCTCTCCCGCCGCCCGAAATCAGCGAAGACCTTGAGATCCCTGTCGAGCGGCAGTCCGAATTCCTTCACGAGCAGCGTGTCCATCTTGTTGCTCAGGTTCCGGTGAACGCGCTTGAACGAATCCCCGGGCCTGTATTCTCTTATATCGAAGATCTCCGAGACGTCGTCGCCGCTCTGTCTCTCGGAGTATGCGGCCCCCTCCTGCCTCGGGGAGAGCGAGAGCACCGAAGCCTCCTCACCGCAGTCCTCAGGTGGAAGCACCGCGATCACCGCGTCCCTGCCCTTCCGCGCCTTGTATCTGAATATCATGAAGAGGTCATAGACAAAGACCTTCTCAAGCTCGACCCTTATGTTCCCGCAGAACTCACTGCCCACAGTGACCAGGACCTTGTCGCAGCTTCGCGGAGCCGCCTGCAGCTCGAGCTCCTCCTCGCTGCTCGCCCCGCAGAAAGCGTTGCGGATCCTGTAGTTTACGGATATCGAGGGTACGGGGAACACGGAGCGGTTCTCCACCTCGAAGGTGATCGTGATCTTCTCGCCCTTTTGCACGACCCCGCGGTCCGCCCTCACGCTCACGGTCACGAACCTTGACTGGGCATAGCACAGGATCAGCGACAGAAGCGCTCCCGCCGCAAATGATGCAAGCACGACAAAAAGAGCATACGAGTCATACAGGACCATCAACATGACCACGATCAGCAGAAAGAGTATGTATCTTATGAAGCCTTTTGTCATAGCGCTCCCTCTCAAAGCATTATGCCGGCCTTTAGTCACCCGTTTATCAGACGGGGCTTCGGAGTCTGCTCGAGTATATCGGCCGCGATCTCCTCGAGGGTCAGGTTCCCGACTCTCGCCCTCGCGTTAAGTATCATCCTGTGGATCACCGTCGTCGCGAAGCAGAAACCGACGTCCTCCGGTATCACAAAATCCCGCCCCGCCATCATCGCGGTCGCCTTCGCCATGGAGACCAGCGCGAGCGACCCTCTGGGGCTTATGCCGAGTGTTATAAGCTCGTTTCTCCTGGTGGCCTCTGCAAGCCTTGCCACGTAGTCGTATATGGCGTCGTGCACAAACACGTGGTCCGCCTGTCTCTGCATATCTATGAGGTCTTCCTT
>JAGDDC010000231.1 GCA_017958245.1 Lachnospiraceae bacterium | reverse complement strand
GAATTGTAGAAGATGCTGTTGTCGAAGTTTGTCTTGGAACGGTTGTAGTCTATGACTTTCACGCGGCAGATCGTGTCCGCTTCTTTCAGAAATGCGTCGACCATGTCGTGGTTGTCGACGAAAAGCCCCATCTTGAAGCGCTGAAAGCCGCTCCCGTCCTCCTGGGAGCTGATATAGGAGATGTTGATGCTGTATTTCCTGATGAGCTCGAGGATGGAAATGATCCCGCCGGGCTCGTCTTTTATGGTGAATTCCGCGAGTATGACGTTGCGGTCACCGTCGGGCTGGAGATAGCCGCACTCGAAGAGACGCTTGCCTGCCTCCTCGTGCTGTGCCTCGGTGCCAACGGCGTCGATGAAGAGCATGTTGCTGTCGATAGCCTTGTTGTAGCTGCTCCTTGTTATGTTCATCCCGAGATCCGAGAAGATCCTGCAGGCCTGCAGGAATGCGCCGACATGGTCGGGCAGGGTTGTCGCGTAAGTCTTTTTCATATAGCCCCCTTTTAGGCCGGGGCCGTATGCCCCGGCTGTGCAGATAAAGGATCCACGTTCAGAGCCCGCATATAAAGCTGCGGGTATCTTTGCAGGCTTAGGTCAGAGAGAAGAGCTCAGCGGATATCTCATCCTCATAAGGAGGCAGAGAGACCTTCACAAGCTCCTCGTGTGAGGTCGGGATGTTCTTTCCCACGTAGTCCGCGCGTATCGGAAGCTCTCTGTGTCCCCTGTCTATGAGAACCGCAAGTCTGATGCAGTCGGGCCTTCCCATTGCAAATACGGCTTCGATGGCCGCAAGCGCCGTTCTGCCCGTGTAAAGCACGTCGTCTACTATGACGACCTTCTTTCCCTGAACCGAGAAGGGAAGCGAGGCGGCCTTCAGAGTGGGCTCGGCGCTTTCTTTTTCGAGATCGTCCCTGTAGAACCGGATATCGAGGTCTCCGCACGGTATCGAGACGCCCTCGATCCTCTCAATGTTCTCGCAGAGCATGGACGCAAGGGTCTTCCCGCGCCTTAGGATACCTACAAGGCAGAGTCCTTCCGAGCCCTTGTTGCCCTCGAGTATCTCGTGGGCGATCCTTGAGAGAGCTCTTTTCACATCTTTTTCATCCAGAAGTGTCGCTTTATATTTCATGTGGTTCCTCCATTTGCTTCGAAATACCTAAAAACAATACTATCATAGGTGTAAAACCTTGTCAAAACAGTCTGTTTGGTATATAATTACAGGACATCACGAGAAAAACTGTGTTTTCATATCACTTTAGTGAGGACAGGAGAGAACATGAATATAAGAAGATCATTTGCAGTGAGGACGGCGGTCTTTGTCCTTGTGCTCACGATCCTCCTTCCCGTACAGAGCGCAGCCAGAGCGGACGTTGACAAGATAAAGGACGACGCCATAGCTCCGGAGATTGAGGAGAACGAGCCCATAGAGGACGTTGCGCTTCCTGTGGACGACGGAAAGAGCGATCTGGTGGGGACGGAGAAAGAACCAAAACCGATCTATCTCACGCGCACCGAGAAGACGAGCTATGTCGGCAGGACATTTACGCTCAAGCTCAAGAACGCTGACGGCAAGGTCAGGTGGTATTCAAACAACGAGAAGGTCGCGACGGTCGAGGACGGAGTTGTCACGGCTCTCTCGGAGGGAACCGTAAGGATCAGGGCAACCTGCAGGAAGATCAAGTACGACTGCACCGTGACCGTGAAGGTCCCTCAGATCAACATGACCTACAAGCGCCTGAGGAACGGGACCACGCTGGATCTCAAGGTCAAGGGCGCCGACATCGTGTCATGGAAGTCGTCAAAGAAGAAAGTTGCCACCGTTGACAAGGACGGCGTTGTCACCTCGAAGAAGAAGGGCAGCACGACTATCACGGCCACCGATTCAAACGGAAAGACCTACGAGTGCAACGTGGACGTCTACGTGAACATCCTTGATATCGAGAACCCCACTTTTGAGGATCTCGCGCCGACGACGAGGATGAGCTTTGAAGAGCTCATAGGCGACAACGGAAACTACACCTTCCCCGTGGGATATCCCAAGGCGGGCACCTACAAGATCGTTGTGGATCTCTACCACAAGGTCGTCATGGCATACATGAAGGACGCGAAGGGGAATTACACGAGGCCCATCAGATATATGCTGTGCATAGTCGGGGCAGACAAGACCCAGACTCCCACAGGAACCTTCAAGATGCAGGCCTTCAGAGTCAGGAACTCGATCTTCAACAACACGACGAGTTACGCTCAGTACTGGAGCGAGATCCACGGAAGGATATACTTCCACTCGACGCTCTACAACTCGCTCAAGGCTCACGATTACTCGACCGCTTCGTGGAACAGCTTCGGAAGCGCCGTATCTCACGGCTGCGTGAGGCTCACGGTTCCCGATGCGAGGTGGATATGGTACAACTTAGCGCCGGGAACTCTCGTTGAGATAAGGCGAGGAAGTTCTTCGGACACAGCAACAGCGGAGATCAGAAGAAAGCTCAAAGAAGGTCTTCCGAAGCTCCCGAGCACGAGACCCACTCTTGCCATGGGTTCCATCCCCAACACGGACAACTGGGACGTGGCAGACATACCGAACGAAGTCAAGTTCGTACAGGGCTCACAAAACGGCGGTGAAGCGGCAGACTGACGCGTCACGCCTCACGATCTCATCAAAAAAGACCTTCGGGCTTTCCGAAGGTCTTTTCTGTCGTTATATCTCTTTATGCAACTTCCTGTTCGTCTTTGGATTCATCATTTCCGGAACCGGAGATGACCGTCTTCTTGTCCGATCTCTTCGATACGATGAGGTTTACGATGATACCGAGGATCAGCGCGGTTGCGATCGAGGTGATCGTGATCGCTCCGAATGTGAGTGAGAGACCGCCGATACCGCTGACTAAGATGGTCGATACTACGAAGAGGTTTCTGTTATCAGAGAGGTTCTGGCCCTGGATCATCTTGAGTCCGCTGACTGCGATGAAGCCGTAGAGCGCAACACACACGCCGCCCATTACGCATGAGGGGATGGTGTTTACGAATGCTACGAAGGGTGAGAGGAAGGAGATGAGGATAGCTCCGATCGCTGCAGTGATGATGGTTGCTACAGAAGCGTTTCCTGTGATCGCTACGCAGGCGATCGACTCACCGTAAGTCGTGTTGGGGCAGCCGCCGAAGAAAGCGCCCGCCATCGAGCCTACGCCGTCTCCGAGGAGTGTCCTTGAAAGGCCGGGCTCCTTTAAGAGATCCTTGTCGACGATGCTCGAGATGTTCTTGTGGTCTGCTATATGCTCAGCGAATACTACGAATGCTACAGGGATGTAAGCAACCGCGATCGTTCCGAGGTATGCGCCGTTGATGTCTGCAAAGCCCTTGAAAGCTGTGATGAAGGTGAAGTCGGGAACCGAGACGAAGGACTTCAGTGTCACACCGTCCTTGAAGAGTCCGCTGATAGCTGAGAAGTCAGTGATCATGAGCGCTTCGGTGTCTGTTGCAGCGCCGATCGCTGTGAGGATGGCTGCAAGTGCGTATCCTGCGAGGATACCGATGATGAAGGGGATCAGCTTGGCTGTCTTCTTGCCGAATACCGAGCAGAGGATCACGACGATGAGTGTTGTGAGACCGCAGAGGATGGCGAGAAGTGTGTGTCCGCCTGCGCTTGCTGTCCTGAGATCGCCGATCGCGTTGCCGGCGAGCGAGAGTCCGATGATCGCAACCGTAGGTCCGATGACAACGGGAGGCATGAGTCTGTCGATCCAGCTTGTCCCGACGAACTTAACGATGATCGCGATGACTACATATACAAGACCTGCAAATACTGCACCGATCACGAGACCGATGTAACCGAGAGCCATGCTCGTTGCCCCCGCAAATGCAGAAGCCATGGATCCGAGGAAGGCAAATGATGAACCGAGGAACACGGGGCTCTTCCTCTTTGTGAACAAAACGTAGACTAAGGTACCGATACCTGCGCCGAAGAGTGCCGCAGCGGAGCTCATCATGGGGTTATCGTTGCCGAGTGCGACCTGACCGTTGTTGATGACGATCGGAACCACGAGCGTTGCCGCCATGATCGCGAGCAGCTGCTGGATCGCAAATACTACGAGCTTTCCGAAGCCCGGTCTGTCTGATATACCGTAAGCAAGTTTCATGGGTGATATCCTCCTTTACATGTAGAAACTGTAAGTTGTGAGGAAAGATCGGAAGACGAAAAAAACTCCTGTCTTCCGACAAGAGTTATGTACGCGCAGAGTGAGCAGGTATGAACATACCTGAATATGTAGACCTCGGTCTTTGTACGTAATCTTGCCGGCATCTCTGTACCGTCCTTAAAGATTCCTCGTATTCTCTTATACCAAATGAAGTGGTGTTTGTCAACGAGAAATTATAAAACATACTAAATAGAGTGGAGGAAGTAAAGAGACCCGGGATATGTATGGAACCATTCGCTAGATGCTCCGCTACTAAGGCTCTCACTTCGTCTCGCGACGGCCGCTCCGCTCGTCTCCTCGGAGCGCTTTCAAGCGCTCCTCCGGTGCGTGCTCGCCTGGCCTGCTCAACTCGTGACAGCCTAAGTGCTGCGCATAATCGCTCATGGCTTCATACATATCCCGGGTCTCGCTGCTTCCACTATATGATGTAGAAGCTGCAGATATAGTGTATACAAGATAAAAAACGTTGACGCTTCATAGCACTGACCCATTGTATAAGATAATACTCGTCGAGTGTAGTAGACCACCGACCTGGTGTATGTATGATGATACG
>JAGDDC010000230.1 GCA_017958245.1 Lachnospiraceae bacterium | reverse complement strand
GCCCCGAAGGAGATCTGAGGGTTTGCGATGCTCATTTGCGAGACACAGCGGCCTGTCTCAAGGCTCAGCAGGTATCCCGCTATCGTCGTGGTCCCAAGGTCCACAGCCATCGCATATGCGTCTTCTCTCACGTCATCTCTTGCGCCGTCTCTCTCTCCGTCTTTAGCGCCTTTCAAAGCTCCACCTTCAACTCCCGTCATATCATATGAAAAAGAAGGTGCAAAACCGTCAGGCAGGAGCGAGACCTCTATATCCTCCTCTATCTCGTAGCGGCAGGACTTTACAGGCCTTCCGTTTACCAGCACTGTGCATTTGCCACAGGTTCCAAGCCCGCCGCAGTCTGCGCTCACAGGTATGCCGAGCCTCCTCAGGACCTCAAGGAGCGAGGAACCCGTGCTCACGGTCATCTTCTTTCCGTCTTCAAATGTGATCTGCTGTGCCATAGCAAAGGCCCCCGATCTTCAGAATTCGCATGTTCAGGTTAATTATACGACTTGGCGGGTGATTGTCAAACTACCGCGGGTTTAAAAGAAAATGATGAGTTTATAATTTTTTAAGAAAAATTATTAGCACTCACTCTTGACGAGTGCTAATAAATGTGTTATAACGTTTATAGAACAAAGGAAACAGTTCGACAGATCCTCCCGCAACAGGAAAAGTTCTTGTGGGAGTGACACATAAAAGGAGGAATGACTTATGTTGATGCCTAGTATTTTTGGTGAGAACCTTTTTGATGACCTTTTTGATGATTTCTCATGGCCTGCTTCACGTGTCAGATTCACCGAGCCCGTCGGCGGTACCATGAAGACCGACGTCAAGGAGAACGAAGACTCCTACGAACTCGATATCGATGTTCCCGGCTTCAAGAAAGAGGACGTAAAGGCCGCCCTTAAGGATGGCTACCTTACGATCTCCGCTTCACGCGAGAAGAACAAGGACGAGAAGGACAAGAAGGGCAAGTACATACGCAGGGAGAGGTTCTACGGCTCTACCAGCAGGACCTTCTACGTAGGAAAGAACGTGACAGAGAACGACATCAAAGCAAAGTTCGACAACGGCACGCTCAAAGTCCTCGTACCAAAGATCGAGAGCAAGCCTCAGGTTGAGAACGATCATTTGATCTCGATCGAGGGATAAAGATCACACTTTCGGGTGCGGCCAGCCGCACCCCTTTTTTTTGCCCTTTTTTCACCGGTCCTTATTGCTTTAAGCTTCTTGATAAATCCGCCGGGAGGATATAAAATATCATAAAAGCCTTGCAGAAAGGAGAAGGCCGGAGCCACTCTCCGGTCGCACATCTTATGGACGCAAAAAAACTCATCGATCTGTGCAGGGACAAGACCGTGTGGATCCAGACGCACAATTTTCCGGATCCCGATGCCATCTCATCGGGGTTTGCGCTTCAGGGGCTTCTGAAACGCTTCGGGATCGAATCTCTCCTCTGCCACGACGGAGCCATCGACAAGATCAGCAGCCTGAAGATGCTCAAGCTCATAGGAGCAAAGATCTATCCCAAGTCCGAGATCGAATCCCGCATGAAGAAGGAGGACATGATCATCCTGGTCGACTGCCAGAAGAACAACGGCAACACCACGGATTTCATCGGCGATGAGCTCGCCGTGATCGACCACCATCCGACCTTCAAGAAGGTGAACTACGAGTACGCCGACCTCAGGATCACGGGCTCCTGCGCCGCGATCATCACGGAATACTTCAAGGAGCTGAACATCGTTCCGACCGTCAAGGAGGCGACCGGCCTGCTCTACGGCATGAGGATGGACACCCTCCAGTTCTCCCGCGGCATGACGCAGTTTGACGTCGACATGTACGCTTACATCTTCCGCTACACGGACAGCACACTCCTGAAGGAGCTCGAGACGAACAACATGGAGTTCAACGATCTCCAGGGCTACAGCGTCGCGATCGACAACATAAGAACATACGGAAAGATCGGCTTTTCGCACCTTGATTTCGAGTTCCCCGATGCTCTGGTCGCGATACTGAGTGACTTCCTGCTCTCTCTCGCCGAGGTCGAGGTCGTCGTGCTCTACGCGAAGAGAGATGACGGCTTCAAGTTCAGTGTGAGGAGCGAGAGGGGCGACATTCACGCAGGCAACCTTGCAAATGAGGCCCTCAAAGACATAGGAAACGGCGGAGGCCACGCCTCTATGGCAGGCGGCTTCGTGAGTGAGGAGAACATAAAGGACAAGGACTATTTCTATGAACAGGTCCAGGAGCGCTTCCTGGAGGCGATAAAGACCTTATGTCCGAACAATAACATATTGTGATGACAAGAAAGACCCCGCATGCCGCGGGGTCTTCGTGTCTTTTGATATGCCCTAACGCACACAGCCTAACAGCTTATAGAGCAGTTCGTAAAGCTGCTTTGCCTCTTCGGGGCTTATGCTGACGCATTTGGAAACCTTCGCGGGGATCTCGAGAGCTGCGTCTTTAAGCTTCTCTCCCGCCTCGGTTATCTCGACAACGAGGAAACGCTCGTCCTCTGTGGATCTCCTTCTTGTTATATAACCCTTCTTTTCAAGGCCTTTGAGCATGGGCGTCAGGGTTCCCGAATCGAGGTGAAGCTTCTCCCCGAGTTCCTTTACGCTCACCTTGCCGTGCTCCCACAGCACCATCAGAGCTATGTACTGAGTGTAAGTCAGGTCAAGCTGCGAAAGGAACGGATGATACTGCCTCACGACTTCTCTCGAGGCCGCGTAAAGAGGGAAACAAAGCTGATTCTCAAGTTTTAAAGCATCATATTTTTTATTCATATCAACAAAGACTCTCCTTCACTATCATACGCCGTCCTGTCTTCACAGTACGCTCTTTATCTTCTCGGTCACTTCTTTCATATCCCTTGTGGGCTCGAAGCGCTCGATGATCTCCCCGTCCCTGCCGAGCAGGAACTTTGTGAAATTCCACTTCACGTTCCCGTTGTTCTTGAAGTCCTTGTCCATCGACTTTGCGACACCGTTCATCATAAGTGCTCTGGGACCCTTGCCGAAGCCCTCAAACTTTGTGTTCTCGGCGAGATACTTAAACAGCGGGATCGCTGTCTCTCCGTGAACGTCAACCTTAGCGAACTGAGGGAAGGTGATCTTGTATCTTCTCGTGCAGAACTCAGTGATCTCGGCGTCACTTCCGGGAGCCTGGTTCCCGAACTGGTTGCAAGGGAAATCAAGGATCTCGAGTCCCTTGTCCCTGCACTCGTCATATACTTCCTGAAGCTCGTTGTACTGGG
Source organism: Lachnospiraceae bacterium (assembly GCA_017958245.1). Next base: position 1,929 of record JAGDDC010000230.1, on the reverse strand, counting down.
GTGTGAAGCCACATCCTGTAGCTGTGTTTACTATCAGCAAAACTTTGCCCTTGTAATCGGAGAGAGAAACATCCTCTCCGTCCTTCGTCTTTACGGAAAAATCATAGATACTCATGGCGTGTCCTCCTATTCTTTGAACATGATTTAAACCCATTTGGTATTGCTTGATTAGATTGTATCAAATTTATTTGGCCTTGTCAATACCTTTTTTAAATTCAAAGAATCTGTCGAGGATTTTGGATACCAGCCCTATGAGTGAGCCATTTACCAGAGCACAGAAGACCGTGCCGAGCTTGACTCCCTCAAAAGTTCCGAAGCCGAAGAAGACAAATGACAGCACAACGGCGAGCACACAGCTGCTGCAGTCATACACGGTCTTCACCCTGTTTATGTTCCTGTTAAACCGCGCGGAAACCTCCTTCACGAACAATTCGTAGGCTCCGGGGGGTATGTAGGACCTGAAGAACAGCGCGACACCGAGCGCGCAGACTATCATGCCCGCAACGTAGAAGACTATCCTCGGGGCGAACCCCTCCCACTCTATCTGTGCCACAAGCCAGATGCAGCCGTCAAGAGTGAAACCGTAGACCACGGCCGTCACAAAGGAGAGGAGGTACGACCAGCGAAACCTCCTGATCACGATCACCATGAGCACGAGCACAAGCGCCTGAAAGGTGTACTCCGCCATGCCGAAGGTAAAGAACGGGAGGACCTGTGATATCTTCAAATGAAGCACATACGCGGGCGCAACTACCATGGACATGCCAAAATCGGCCCGCTCCATGAAAGCGGTCCCAAGCGCCAGGAAGATGATCCCGAACACATATGCAAGCTCACTGTAAAAAACCTTTTTCTTCTTTTCCATCGCTATCCTGTCTGCCTTCTCCTCAGGTCGTTTCCTTTCGTCCGTGGGTACTACGCTTCTGTCCGCGCAGAAATGCTATTCTTCCGTCCGCGAGTCTTCACTTCTCCCGCCGGTATACAACACTCCCCCGCCCTCATTGAGAGCGGGGGATCCGTTCAATAAAAAACATTTAAGTCCTATGGACTGCTACAGTGATCACTGCTTTTTGCCCTGGTTTGCGACAGCGTCCATCTTGGCCTTCAAAGCCTCCTGGTCGCCCAGGTAGTAGTGCCTGATAACCTTGAAATCGTCGTCGAACTCGTATACGAGAGGTGTTCCGGTAGGGATGTTCACACCGATGATCTCCTCGTTGCTCAGGTTGTCAAAGTACTTTACAAGTGCTCTGAGTGAGTTTCCGTGAGCGGCGATGATGACGCGCTTTCCTGCCTGCATATCCTTCTTGATGACCTCGTTAAAGAAAGGAACCGCTCTCTCAACCGTGGTCTCAAGACTCTCGTTGTCGGGAAGGAGCGCCCTGTCAACGTCTCTGTACATGGGCTGCTTCTTTGCGGAACGATCGTCGTTCTCATCGAGCACGGGGGGCTTCACATCATAAGACCTTCTCCAGATCTTTACCTGATCCTCGCCGTACTTCTCTGCGGTCTCTGTCTTGTTGAGACCCTGGAGTGCGCCGTAATGGCGCTCGTTGCGCTTCCATGTCTTGTTGACGGGGAGCCAGTTGCGGTCCATCTCGTCAAGGATATGGTTGAGCGTATGGATAGCTCTCTTCAGATAAGAAGTGTAGCATACGTCAAAATCATAACCCTCGCTCTTTAAGAGCTTGCCTGCAGCCTTGGCCTCCTCGTGGCCTTTCTCGCTCAGATCGACATCCATCCAGCCGGTGAAGAGGTTGAGCTTGTTCCACTCGCTCTCGCCGTGTCTGACTAAAACTAACTTCATCATTGTATGTATCTCCTTTCAGGTGATTCATTTTTATCGCATAAATTCTACCATACAGCAAGTCCGAATTCAACCGCCCGTTGTCCGAAGGCTAAAGCATCGCGGAACCGCCGGTCACGATCCAG
>JAGDDC010000229.1 GCA_017958245.1 Lachnospiraceae bacterium | reverse complement strand
GTTTGTAGGGTTCGCGCCTATTGCTGAATTTTTTGAAAGTCAACACCCGTTTTCGTGAACAATCACGCTATGACGTGCGTTTTGCGGCAAGTTGTTGTATACTATAGGCGATGAAACACTACAATCCTGCTGACACGTAACAATCACGGCAGGGTATGAAAGGAACAGCTTTAGCTTTGAAAATGAAACCGGAATACGAATCATCCCGACTCCTCATGGCGGTCAGCCGACCCGAAATCGCCGCCGGGGTTGCGGATTATCTCCTCAGGAACCGCGAGGATTTTGAATACTACGACAGACACTACGGTGATATCACATATACGGAGCTTTACCAGGAGAGCGCCCTCAAGGCCGAGCAGGAGCTCTACGAGACGAAGGCGGGTGTCAGATACTATCTCTTCAAAAAAGAAGACCCGGAAACGGTCATCGGAAACATAAGCTTTGCTTATCTGCATTCCGAGGAGCGTGCCCCGAGCCTGGGTTATAAGATTGACAAAAGTTGCCGTCGTATGGGTTACGCCTATGAAGCAGCGTCGTTTCTGCTTCCTCTGGCGGTCAAGAGCTTCAAGCTCCCGTTCCTCGAAGCCGATGCGCTCCCCGAGAACGAAGCATCGATCGCACTTCTTAAGAAACTTGGCTTCCGTTACGACGGGATCATCCCGAACGCACACGAGATACTGGGCGTCCCGCGGGATCACTACAGGTTCGTGTTCGACCCCGAATCCTGATCCTCACCGAGCGCAGCCGCTCTCTTCTCTTCTTTGTTCCTGATCCTCAGATCGGTAAAGAATTCCTTAAGGAGAGCCTCACTCTCCGCTTTGCCGACACCGAGCGTCTTCTCGACCTGATGGTTGAATTCCTTCATGTTCAGAAGGTCGAGGATCGAGCCCGCACAGCCTGCCTTAGGGTTCATGGCTCCGATCACGACTCTGTCGATCCTGGACTGTACGATCGCTCCCGAACACATCTGGCAAGGCTCGAGCGTAACGTACATAGTACAGCCTTCAAGCCGCCAGTCCCCGAGCTTCCTGCTCGCTTTGTCTATCGCGATCATCTCGGCATGCGCGAGTGTCGTCTTGCCGGTGTTGCGCTTGTTGAAGCCGCGCCCCACCACCTTGTCATCACACACGATCACACAACCGATGGGAACCTCTCCGAGTAAAAGAGCCCGCTTTGCCTGAGCGAGCGCTTTTTTCATGTAATAAAGATCTTTGTCCATGGGACTTAGCCTCTCATCCTTCCCCTCTGATGACTGTCGAGGGGATGTGTTTTCTGCAGATCTCAAGGTACTGCGTCATCTTTTCCTTCGAGGGTGTCTCGAGTCCGCCGGTACTGAACTGCTTCTCCGAACGCTTGTAGGCCTGAAGGAAGTACCTCTTCGCTCCGCCGATCCATTTCCCGATCTTCTCGAAGTCGTCCGCCTCGTGGATTCCATCTACAACTGTAGTGCGGAATTCATAATCGATCGTACCCCTCAGCAGGAACTCAGCCGTCTCAAAAACCTCCGACATGGAGATATCGCCGAGTCCGACTGCCTTCGCGTAGCCCGAAGGAGAGGATTTGATGTCCATTGCAACGTAATCTATGAGTCCCTGCTCATGGAGATACTTCACCATGGCGGGGTTGGTCCCGTTCGTATCAAGCTTCACAAGAAGACCTATATCCTTGACCTTCTCGATGAACTGCGGGAGGTCTTTGTAAATGGTGGGTTCGCCGCCAGTGATGCACACACCCTCAAGAGCGTTTTTTCTTTTGAGGATATGGCGCAGGATGCTCGCTTCCGGGATGACCGGCTGGTTGGTGCTGCATGTCACAAGATCAGCGTTGTGGCAATACGGGCATCTGTAATTACAGCCACCGACAAAGACGGTGCTGGCAAGCTTTCCCGGGTAGTCAAGAAGCGTAAGCTGTGTGTATCCGTATATCTTCAAGACTTTGCTACCTCCTCTTTCTGAAAATGACAGCTTATCACATAAGCGTTTATGTATTAAATTGTAGATTTCCTAACCGAAATAGTCAAGACAGGGGTTATCTTATCATGACTTTCTGCCGATATAGAGATCAGCAGCAGAATCATGTTGCCCTTTGCGCATTCACGGATGAATGCAGGGCGGGTTTTAAAGGAGCCAGGGAAGGCACTGACCCAAGTGAACGCTTTTTATCCGGCTCCGGACAGGAGATCATATGGCTATTAACAGTATCATCGGAAGTGCCTCATCGGCATCGGCCAAGTATGAGGAGAT
>JAGDDC010000228.1 GCA_017958245.1 Lachnospiraceae bacterium | reverse complement strand
TGTGATGAGGACGTTCTGGCGGAAGGCTTTGGAGAAAATGTCCGGATCCTCCTGCTTGGCAAGCTGGTAGGCGCCATAGTTCGGAATGAACATTATGACGTAATCAAGGCTCTTTCGGGATGTTACGTATTTCTGATACTCCTTGCCGGTAAGTTCCTTGATGTGGTTCTGGACGGACTCGAGGTTGCGGCGGGACGCATCTTTCCTCTCGTCGTCCGTTTCTGCCTCAAAATAATCCGAGAGGGCGCTCAGTGACACTTTGGAGTCGATCAGGATGTCCGTGTCGTCGGGAAAATGCAGCGCAAAGTCCGGACGCATCTTCTTGCCGGTCTCCTCATTCTCAATGATGTTACCCTTCCGGTCACGGAGCCAGACCTCGGATTCATAATCATGCCCCTCGCGAAGACCCTCCGCCTTGAGGATGTTCTCAAGGATGGTCTCACCGAAGTTGCCCTGCATTTTATTCTTGCCCTTGAGGGCGCCGGCAAGGCTATCGGCCTTCTTGCCGATGGATTCGGTCTGTTCCTTAAGGTGCTTTACGGTCTCTGCGAACTGCGTCTTGATGGCGGAACTCTCTTCGGCGTGCGATTTTTTCTGCGCCTCGAAGGCCGCCTTCATATCCTTGATATTCTGGTCGAGCCCACCGGTGATGGTCTTAATCGTCTCCGCCGCCTCCTTCTTAAGCGCCTCTTCCCTCTGTTTCAAGGTCTTCTCATTCTCCAGCGCAAGAGCTGTCTTTGCCGCCTCGATGGCCTTCTGCTGGCTTTCCTTTAGATCGGCAAGGGCCTTGTCGTGGCCAGCCCTGAGCTCAGAGAGGGCCTTCTCCTGCTGATCCTTCTCGCTCTGACGCAGAGCTTCAGCAGTACGGATTTCCGCATCCTTTCGGATGCAATCCTCCCTGAGCGCCCTGATTTCAGTCTCCTTCTTCCGGGAAGTCAGAATCCACAGTACGACAATAACTGCGAGAATAGCGGAAGCTATGATTGCAACGATATAAACGGCAGGCATAGAGATCAATACTCCTCCTCGTTGAAGAAAAAGTCTTCTTTGGTCGGGTAATCGGGCCAGATATCTTCGATGGATTCGTAGATTTCGCCGTCGTCTTCGAGCTCCTGGAGGTTCTCCATCACTTCTTCGGGGGCGCCGGAGCGGTTGGCGTAGTCGATGAGTTCATCCTTTGATGCGGGCCACGGTGCGTCGTCGAGGCTGCCTGCAAGTTCGAGTGTCCAAAACATAGTAATAAAGCGTTAATTATCAATACTTAAACGAGCCGGGAGCACTTCGCGCTCCAACGGGGCTGCAAAGATATATAAAAAAACAAAATCCCATCAAAAATTTTTACTATTTTTGCAGCCCCGAAAGAAAAACAGCGTATGGCATACAAAAAAGTTTCACAGTACGATCCTTCTACTACGGAGCAGATAGCTTCCCACATCAAGGCGATCCTCGAGCTTCTCGGTGAAGATCCCTCGAGGGAAGGACTTCTCAAGACCCCGGAGAGGGTCGCGAAGTCCATGCAGTTCCTCGTGCAGGGCTACGAGCAGAACGGCGTAGAGATCGTCCGTTCCGCGGTCTTTAAGGAGGACTACAGCCAGATGGTCATCGTCAAGGACATCGAGCTCTTCTCCCTCTGCGAGCACCATATGCTGCCATTCATCGGCAAGGCCCACGTGGCCTATATCCCCAACGGGGAGATCACCGGGCTCAGCAAGATCGCCCGCGTGGTTGAGACCTACGCCCGCAGGCTTCAGGTCCAGGAGAGGCTGACCGTCGAGATCCGCGACTGCATCGCCGAGTCGCTGAAGCCGCTCGGAGTCGCCGTCGTGATTGAAGCGACCCACACCTGCATGACGATGAGAGGAGTCCAGAAATCAAACGCGGTAACGACCACATCGGCCTTCTCGGGTCTGTTCATGAGCTCCTCTCGTACGAGGAATGAATTCCTCGAGCTTATTAAGCATTAATCTTTTTTAAGATACGCGTCACTGACGACCTTGCGGCTCCTCGAGATGAATTCGGAGAGAGCCTTGCCTTTCAGCATGCCGTTGGCAAGAAGGGCGAGGTCCACGATCTGGTGAAGCAACTCGTTACCTTCGGCGAAAGCCTTTATCTCAACCTTATGCTCATCGGACTTCACATCACCTGACGGTTTACCCTCGAGGACGCGGGCGACGAGAGGATTCTCCATGTTGACCGTGATGTTGTAGGACTTGGGCATCTCGCCGTAGAAGTTCATACCTCCGCCGAGGGCGCTCATTTCACGGTAACGGCGCATGAATTCGTTCTGGGTGATGAGGATAGGGGCCTCGTTCTCGCCGAGGTTGTCTCCTTCTACATAGTAGTCGTTGCCTTCAGGCAGGACTGCCTTGAAGAGGTTCTCAAGGTCATAGCGGGCGTCTTCGGTCATCTCCGGCTTTACACGCTCCTCCTTCTGGATCAGCCTCTCTACGCTGTCGGAATCGACACGCGCGAAGCGGCTGTCTTCTATCTTGCGCTCCAGAAGGTTGACATAGTGGGAGTCGAGCTCGCAGTCGAAAAGGAGTACATCGTAGCCTTTGTTCTTCGCATCCTCGATAAAACGGTACTGGTCCTCGACTGAAGTGGCGTAAAGGAAGACGACTTTCTTGTCCTTGTCGGTCTGGGCGCCCTTGATAGCCTCCTTGTACTCGTCGAAGCTGAAGAACTTGCC
>JAGDDC010000227.1 GCA_017958245.1 Lachnospiraceae bacterium | reverse complement strand
GGGCGCTGATCGAGCTGTACGGGCTCGACCGGGACTACGTCTACGGGATCAATACGGATATGCCCCAGGAAAGTGACGCTTTCTTCCTCCCCTGGGGGTGGGACGACAACCAGACGCTTGACAAGGGCATAGTGATCTACGCCGCGGTCAAGGTGCACGACCCCTCCATAGTCGCCGACTGGTCGAGCCTCAAGGACGACAACGGGTTTTACCCGGGTGCGAGGGTAGCGGGCGCATTTGCGGAAGAAACGGGGATCGCAGAAGGCGTGAACAGGCCCAGCGACATAACCCTCGGGGACATGGCGATAATCCTCGCGGACGCGGACAGGGTGTTTGAGAGCATGACAGGCAGGTGAGGGCGCACGACAGGCACTGTAGTGCGATGCCCTCGGGAAGGGTGTGTTTGAGAGCACGGCCGGCAGGTGAGGGCACGCGGACTTCGCCGGTAAAAAGATACAGAAAAGGTGGTCAGGCAGACCACCTTTTTTTTGCGGGATTTTGGTACGATATTCGTAATAATCCCGTATAGCACGCGTATAAGGAGGTATGTATATGAAAGCTTTTAGAAAAGTGGTCATATTGGCAGTGATCCTTGCGATCTGCCTGGTTTCTGTACGGAATCTCGGAACCTTCTCCGCGAAGGCTGATTCCGGCGAGCTCGACAAGATCGTCTTTGACGGGGACAGCTCGTACGATTGGAGCCATTTCTATTCGGTTGACGGCAAGAGCGGAACCATCGCGGATCTGAACATCACGGTTCTCGACAAGAGCGGAAACACTGTTCCCGCGAGCGCATACAAACTTCAGACATTTGCCACGTGGTGGGATGATTCCGCAGGCAAGGATGTGCAAAAGGAAGTGGGCGCTCCCTACGGAATCGTTGTGACTCCCGGCGGTTCTGACGGATTCTCCGAATTCATCGCAAAGGTTACCGCAGTTGAAGGCAGCGGATACACCGGCGAGATCGAGGGAACGTTCCACATCATGGACAGGTACTGCCTCGAGTGGATCTGCGCGGATACATCATTTGAGGGCGCGAGAAAAGAAGGCTGGAGGATGTGCGACCGCTTCTTCGTCGGCATCAGCGATCTCAAGGCGCCCGCGGTTGTCTCGAGCAGCGGCGCAAAGCTTGTAGAGGGCAAGGATTACAAGATCGAGTATTTTACAAGGGCGGACGTTGATCTGGATAGCTTCGATACCGACAGATTCAAGGTCCTCGAGGGAGTGGAGAAGCTCTTAGGCCTCCCCACGCAGCCCGGCGGCTATGTGTGCAAGATGCAGGCGATCAGCCCTTATTACGGAGGGACCGAGTTCCTGCTTGACGTAGAGGGTGAGGCTGCGAAGGAGCCTGAGAAAGAGCCGGAGAAAGAGCCCGAGAAAGAACCCGAGAAGGAGCCCGAAAAAGAGGACAAGGTCGTTCTTCCGAAGGCTGAGGTGAAGAAGCCCGTTGCCGGCAAGAAGGCATTTACCCTCAAATGGACAGCGATCACGGAGAAGATCTCCGGCAAGAAGATCGGCGGATATGAAATCGAGTACAGCCTGAAGAAAAACTTCAAGTCGTCAAAGACCGTGACCGTCAAGGGCGCAGGCAAGACGCAGAAGAAGATCGGCAAGCTCAAGGCGAAGAAGACTTATTACGTGAGGATCCGCACCTTCATGAAGGTCGGGACGCAGATCGTTTACTCTGACTGGTCAAAGAGGCTGAAGGTGAAGACGAAGTGATTTCTTTTTAAAAGAGGACCTCTTCAACACGTGTTGGAGGGGTCCTTTTTTCTGTATCTTTATACCACGCATCTGTAGCGCTTCCCGCGTCTACCGGTTTATTTAAGCTGCAGTCCGTCCTTGAAGGCGTTGCCTGCCTTATCGCCCACTGTGAAATATGCATTTGAGAAGGGATCGAAGCTGATGGGCTTCACCTTCTTTATGTCTACCGCGCCGTCAGTGACAACGCTCTCGTCTGCGGAGACGTTGACGATCTCACCCACGAGGATCCCGTCCTCGAAGCTCTTGACCTTGCACTCCAAAGCAAGCGGAAGCTCATCGATCAGCGGCGCGTCAACAAACTCGCTCTTTGTAGCGTGGAAGCCTGCCTTCGCGAATTTGTCGGGAACCTTCTTCCCGGATTCGATGCCCACGTAATCGCATGCGACAAGCATATCCTCTGTCGCCATGCTCACCGTGAACGCCTTCCCCGCCTTGAGGTTGTCCGTGGTCTTGTGGTCCGACAGGCTGATGCTTATCTCCTTGAAGTCGGTCGTGATGCCCCACGCAGCGTTCATGGCGTTGGGAACGCCGTTCTCGTCATAGGTTCCGATGATCAGCACCGGCTGCGGATACATCAAAGGTTTCGCGCCAAAATTTACTCTGCTCATAATTTCCTCCTTGTCTCATACAGACTCGCTTTTCTCTCATACAAACTCGGCCGGTTCTCATACCGGCTCGCCAGGCTCGTCATAACGGCTTGCCAGGCTCTCATACCGGCTTGCCAGGTTCTCATACCGACTCACCAGGCTCGTCATTATGTTTACCGGGGCAAGAGCCCTCGGCTTCATTCTAGCTCATTCTCAAGCATCGCGCAAATGCTTTGTGCCATGGCTAAGCGCGGGTATACATCTTCTCAGCGGTCAACAGCCTTGCGCAGGTATACATCTTCTCAGCAGTCAGCACCCCTGTGCCAGGATGCGCTCGACTTCGCTTCTCTTCTCAAAGAGGACGCAGCCACCAGCGTGGTCGTCCTGCAGGAAACCGCCGTCCCTGAGCGCGGTAAAAAGCTTGGATTTCAGGGCCTCACGCACGGAAGTCTCCTTCACGTTGATGTCCGAGTAAGGGGAGAACGGACAGGGCTCAGCTCCTCCGTGGGAGTTGATGTGGAAGAAGCCGCGCCCCGCCGCGATGCATCCGTCCGAACTCTTTTCGTCACCGGGGAACGAGACAAATACCACGTCCTCGTAATCCCTGCGGTTTCTCGCGATCCCCGCGTTCAGCATCTCGCGCTCGCGGTCGCCCGGCGCGAGGTCACTGCTCTCCTCGGTCACGGGAACGAACTCCACGTATACGATCAGCTTGCAGCCGCGGTTTCTGAGCGAATCGACGAACTCTTTTGAAGTGACCTCGGCCACATTTGCGGTGGTAACGGTCACAGACGCGCCGAATATCACGCCTAGCTCCTTCATGGCGTCCATCGCCTCGATCAGCTTGTCGTACACGCCGGCGCCGCGCCTGCTGTCAGTCGCCTCCTGCCCGCCCTCGATGCTGAGGACCGGCACGAGGTTGCGGTTCTTCTCGAAGAGATCGAGGTAGGATTCGCCGATAAATGTGCCATTTGTAAAGATGGGGAAGAGTATGTTCTTCACCTTCGCCGCGGCATCCATGACGTCCCGGCGCAGGAGCGGCTCGCCGCCCGCCAGCAGTATGAAG
>JAGDDC010000226.1 GCA_017958245.1 Lachnospiraceae bacterium | reverse complement strand
CGGTTTGGCCATATACGATAACGATCTCCTTCATGTTCATCTTGTCGACAACGTCCTGCATGACCTTGATCGGGCAGGGGCTGCCGGCCATGATACCGGTCCTCATATGCGAAAAATCAGTGTTTTTGAAGTTCTCATGCTCGAGCATCGCTATAAACATGGTGGGAACGCCGTGGAAAGCGGTGATCTTCTCCCTGTTTATGCAATCGAGGCTCTTTCTGGGCGAAAACGCCGTGATGGGGCTCATGGTCACGCCGTGCGTCATGGATGCCGTCATGGCGAGCACCATTCCGAAGCAGTGGAACATCGGCACCTGGATCATCATCCTGTCGGCAGTCGACAGATCCATGCAGTCTCCGATAGCCTTGCCGTTGTTCACCACGTTGTAGTGGGTGAGCATGACTCCCTTGGGGAAGCCCGTCGTGCCCGAGGTGTACTGCATGTTGCAGACGTCGTTCTTGTCTATGAACCTGCGCCTGAACTCGACTTCCTTCTGCGACACCGTCTCAGAGAGCGCGATCGCCTCATCCCAGGTGTAGCACCCGTTCTGCTTGCTCTCCACCGTGATGATGTTTCTGAGCACGGGAAGCCTCTCGCTCTTGAGCTCTCCGGGTTTGCAGGTCTCAAGCTCGGGGCAGAGCTCCTTCATGATCGCCACGTAGTCCGAATCCTTGCACTTGTCGATCATGACGAGAGTGTGCGTGTCCGACTGGCGGAGCAGATATTCCGCCTCGTGGATATTGTAAGCCGTGTTGACGGTCACGAGGACAGCTCCGATCTTGGTGGTCGCCCAGAAGGTTATGTACCAGGCGGGGACGTTGGTCGCCCATATCGCAACGTGGTCGCCCTTCCTCACGCCCATGGCTATGAGGCTCCTTGCAAATGTGTCCACGTCGTTGCGGAACTCAAGGTAAGTCCTGGTGTAATCGAGCTCCGTGTACCTGAAGGCGTACTGGTCGGGGAACTCCTTGCACATCCTGTCGAGGACGTCCGGGAAGGTCGCGTCGATCAGCATCTCCTTGGGCCATACGTACTTGCCGGTGCCCGTCTTGTTGTCCTGAAGGTAGCCCGGCTTTTCCTGCCTGTAGGGCTCCATATAATTTGCAAAATGAGGGAAGACTATGCCCGCGTCCTGCAGATGGTTCGCCCATCTCTTGACCCACTCGAGTGAGATATAGCCGTTGTAGTTGATCTCCGTGAGAGCGTTGAAGATCATGCGAAGGGGCATATCGCCCTCGCCCATCAGCTTGTACTCGGGCTTTCCGTCCTTCATAACGGAATCCTTGACATGTATATGTCTTATGTAATCGCCGAGGTTCTTCACAGTCTCCTCGGGCGATTCTCCCATGTATCTGTAGGGGTGGTGAACATCCCAGAGAGCTGCCACGTTGTCACGTCCGACCTTGTCGAGCAGGCGCTTAAGGCGCTTTGTGTCGGAGTACTCGCCGTTTGACTCGACGAGCAGCGTGACCTTCGTCCCCGCGGCAACGTCCGAGAGCTCCTTTATGATGTCTGCGACGTACTCGTCGTCAACGTCGCTCACAGGCTCGGGCTCTCCGTCCGCGAGCAGTCTGACAAAAGGCGTGCCGAGCTTTGAGGCAAGCCCTATATAGTCTGTGATCTCCTCAACATTGGCGTCGTGAGCGGACTCGTCCTTCAGGACGCAGCCCGAATCGAGCACGGGGATCTCCAGGCGCAGGTCTTTCAGCTTCTTGATGGTCGAGGGTAGTCTGTCGGGAAGAAAAGGCTTCGATCTGACAGCGCAGATCTCATCGCCCAAACCCCTTATCTCGATCCCGTCGAACCCAAGGTCCTTTGCCATCGAATATATGTCCACCCAGCTGTAATCAGGGCATGCCAATGTTGAAAAACTGATCTTCACTTGATATTCCTTTCCGGTGGGCAGAGCCCACAAATCATGATTTGTTCACCATTATATACAAGGTTTTTTCATTATTCAAGTATAATTATGCACAATTATGCAGTCCTCATGCGGTACCACGTGGTAATTCTTGTCAACCGACGATCATGGTGATCTTCTCGGGCAGGCATGAGAGCCTTATGTGATCGTGGAAGCCCGCGTGCTCCCCGTCCGTGTGAACGGCCAGAGGCTCGCTCGTCCTGATCTCGACCACGCTGCCGCGAACCACGTCTATTCCCTTCTTCCTCGTGTGCTTTCCTCCGAATATGAGGGGCATCGCGGTGATGTGCGTCAGCTTTGAAATATCGCGCGCCACGCACACGTCCAGCTTCCCGTCGCCGGGGTCCGCCTCGGGAGCCATGGGCATCCCGCCGCCCTCTATGGGCAGGTTCATGCTCGCCGCAAAGATGAGCTTCCCGCACTTGACCTCCACCGCACCGTCCAGCTCTATCTCCGCTGAGGCCGGATGCTTCGAGAAGATCTCGCGCAACCCTATCAGATAGTAAATGGTCTTGCCGAGCCCGACCTTGTTGAGCGCCTTCTTTAGCTTTGAGGTGAGAGCCTTGTAGCAGATGTCCGCGTCATACCCTATGCCGCAGCTCACGGAGAACTTCCTTGAACCTCCGTCGCCCAGGAACTCAACCAGACCGTGGTCCACCTTTCTGAACTTCTTGGGCGCAAGCACGGCCTCAAGAGCCTTTTCGGGGTCGGATGATATCCCGTAGCCTCTCGCGAGGTCGTTGCTCGAGCCGGTGGGTATGTAGCCCAGCACTATGCTGTCGTATCCCGACAGGCCGTTGACAGCCTCATTTGCGGTTCCGTCACCGCCGACTATCACGATCCTCTTGTTCTCGGGATGCTCACTGCAGATCTTCTTCGCGATCTCGGTCGCGTGGCCGGCGTACTCGGTGAAATACACCGCATACTCAGTCTTTCTCTCCTTTATGATGCTCTCGAGCCGGTCCCACAGCATCTTTCCCTTTCCGGTCCTCGCTCCCGGATTTACTATAAAATGATACATAGCCACCTCCGCCGTACCAGGCATCAAACTCGCGAAATGCTTCGCTGTCGCTCCTTACAGGAGCTTTATGATCTTTCTGGGGCATTTCTCGGCGCATTTGCCGCAGCCTACGCACTTCTCCTGATCTATGTGCGCCAGGTTGTTCTCCACGGTCACCGCACCGGCCTCGCATTGCTTCGCACAGATCCCGCACCCTATGCAGCCCGCCTCGCAGACGGCTCTCACGTCCTTTCCCTTCTGCTTCGAAGAGCAGGCAACCGCGTATGAGGCCTTCGCGGGTATCATCTCTATAAGCCCTCTGGGACAAGCCCTCGAGCAGGCAGAACAGCCCACGCACTTCAAAGGATCTACGAGGGCGGCTCCCGATATGACGTGAATCGCATCAAAGTTGCATGCGGCAACACATGAACCGAAGCCGAGACAGCCATGAGGACAGGCCGCAGCACCGCCTCCGGGCGCGAGCGCGGCATCCCGGCAGTCAAGGAGTCCCGTGTAATTGTACTTGAGCCCTGTCTTGTCGCAGGTCCCGCTGCACTTTACGAAAGCGACTCTCCGCTCTTCCTCCTGCTCATCCACCCCGAGTATCCGGGCAATAGCAGCTGTGTCGCTTCCATGACAGGCTGTCACGGGCGCCTCGCCCTTAACTATTGCCTCGGCGCAGGCGTCACACCCCGCGAAGCCGCATCCGCCGCAGTTGCTCCCGAGGAGCTTCTCCCTGACGAGAGCGACCCTCTCATCAGTCTTTACCGCAAGCTTCTTCGCAGCGATCCCTAAGAGTATGCATATGATCAGTCCCACCGCCCCGAGCACGGCAGCGGCGGTCGCGACACCGCCGAGCGTCAGTTCGAGAAAAGGCAGGCTTGTAAAAGTCTCAGATAACATATGTTAAATCCTCATTTGATATTGCATGGATCACGATAAAGCCTTGTCTTTAGGCATTTCCGTCTCATATGAGACCTGCGAATCCACAGAAGGCCATCGCCATGAGACCCGCCGTCACGAGAAGTATGGGCAGTCCCTTTAAAGAGGGTGCTATATCGTTGTCCTCAATGCGCTCTCTTATGCCCGCGAGCAGAACGATCGATATGCAGAAACCGACCGAGGTCCCGAGGCCGTTCACAAGGCTCTTTAAAATGCCGTATTCTGCTCCGGCCTCAAGATATCCGTTCTGCACGTTTAGGAGCGCGACTCCCAGCACCGCACAGTTCGTCGTTATGAGCGGCAGGTACACACCCAGCGACCTGTAGAGCGCGGGCAGCGCCTTCTTTAAAAACATCTCGACCAGCTGGACAAGGGCCGCTATGACTGCTATGAACACGATGGTGTTCATGTACTCGAGTCCCGCGGGAACGAGTATGAACTTGGATATTGCCGCCGTGAGCACAGATGAGATCGTGATGACAAAGATCACGGCCGTTCCCATTCCTGCAGCGGTCTCGGTCTTCTTTGAGACACCGAGGAAGGGGCACAGTCCGAGGAACCGGCTTAGGACGACGTTGTTTATGAACGCCGTGCTCACGAGGATCACGAGCAATTCTTTAAGCATCTCCATCGCTCATACCTCCGTTCCTCCTGCCGGCCATACAGCCCGCGCAGTTCCCGTCGCACGGCATGGGCTCTTCGCCCGCATCCTTCTTCGGCCGCCTGTTCATCACCTTGTTCCTGATGCCTGTAAGAAGGGCCAGCACAAAGAAAGCGCCCGGAGCCATGATGAAGATCGAAAAAGGCTCGTACGCATCGGGCATGACCTGCATGCCAAATACCGTTCCGGCACCAAGGAGCTCCCTCAGCGTCCCGAGGACGGTGAGAGCCGCAGTGAAGCCGAGCCCCATCCCCACTCCGTCAAAGACAGAGGGGAGCACAGGGTTCTTGGAGGCGTAAGCCTCGGCGCGCCCGAGTATGATGCAGTTTACGACTATCAGTGGTATATATATGCCGAGCGACTTGTTGAGCGCAGGCATATATGCCTTTATGAGAAGCTCCACTATCGTGACAAATGAAGCCACTATGACTATGTAGGCGGGCATCCTGACTTTGTCGGGTATGACCTTCCTAAGTGCCGATATCAGAAGGTTTGACATGATGAGAACTACAGTTGTAGACAAGCCCATCCCAAGGCCGTTTCCACCCGATGTGGTGGTGGCGAGTGTGGGACACATGCCGAGCATGAGCACCAGTGTGGGGTTTTCTTTTACAACTCCGTTATATATGCGCTCCACGCATTTGTTCACCGGTCTCACCTCCCCGAGCCTGCTTCCGAAGAAGCGCTGTCATCATAGATCTTGTTTTCCGTCATATATGTCCTTGCAAACAAAAGACCCGCGTTGACTCCTTTGGTCACCGCCTTTGTTGTGACCGTCGCGCCCGATATGGCGTCTATCTCGGTCTCACCGTTTATCTTTGCCTTCGAGAGCGAATACGAGGACGTGACCGCTCCCCTGAACTGCCCGAGGAAGCTCTCATCATCAGCCTTCATGCCCAGTCCTGCAGTCTCTTTAAG
Organism: Lachnospiraceae bacterium; assembly: GCA_017958245.1. Next base: position 1,445 of record JAGDDC010000226.1, on the reverse strand, counting down.
CGTCAAAAACTCCACTCCGAGCAGCTTCCCCGAAGTGTCAACGCCCATGGCAAACTCCATCTCGCCTCCGTATCCCTTTTTGTTGGATACCGTCATCACGAGACCTGCGATGCTTCCGTCGGCCCTCAAGGCCACCAGTGCCTCTTTTATCTTTGAACCCTCACAGGAAGGGTCGTCTTCAAAGAGCTCCTCAGACTGTGTCAGGGCAGACGAAAGTGCCTCGTCCTCCCTCATACCCGAGATCCCCTCAAAGACCTTTGAATACGCTGCAAGCTTGCTTTCCTCCTCGGCCTTCGCTATGGGCTCTTTTGTGATCCCATAGACGGCCCCGAGCAAAATTGCAGCCGTCAGCGTGATCGCGAACAACACGAGAGTGTCCTTCACGATCGTGCCTTTAACTCTTGTTCCGGTCATGTCACTTCCTCACTCTCTCTCTTCCAAAAGGCTTCGGGATGGTGTATTTCTCGATCAGAGGGACCAAGAGGTTTCCAAAGATGATCGCGTAGGAGACACCCTCCGCAGAGTTTCCCGCAAGTCTTATGAGGCCTGTCAGAAGCCCCAGGCATATGCCGTAGATGATCTGCCCTCTCGGCGTGATCGGGCTCGTCACGTAGTCTGTCGCCATAAAGAAGGCTCCGAGCATCAGTCCGCCTCCAAAGAGCTCAGCGGCTATCAGCTCGATGTCAAAGCCCCTTCCGAAGAAGGCAATGACGAACACCACCACGGTGAGCAGGTAAGAGAGCGGTATGCGAAGCGTTATGACTCTCCTAGCCAGGAGATAGAGAGCCCCCAGTATCAAAAGGAGCGAACTGGTCTCGCCTATCACTCCGCCAGTGAAGCCAAAGAACATGTCCAGGATCGAGACATTTTCAGATACCACTGCTGTAGATTCAAGCGATTTGACCACTGCGAGCGGTGTTGCGGATGACACTCCGTCCAGAGCAGCGGCCCCGTACATGAAGCCTCCCGCGCCCTTTGAAACTGCAAAGTCCGTCATCCTTCCTGCGAAGCAGATGGTGAGGAAGACGCGGGCTGCCAGAGCAGGGTTCATAAAGTTCTGCCCTAGGCCTCCGAACATCTCCTTGACAACTATTATGGCGAACACGCTCCCCACAAGCGGCATCCAAAGCGGCACTGACGCGGGAAGGTTCATGCCGATCAGCAGTCCCGTGACCAGCGCGCTGCACTCATAGGGCGTCTTAGGTCTCTTCATGAGCTTCTTCCAGAGAAACTCGGAGACCACGGCTCCCGCGACCGCTGTCATAAGCACAAGGAACGCTCTGAAGCCAAAGCGGTACACCCCGAATATGCATGCGGGCATGAGGGCTATCGCCACATCCCTCATTATCGAAGCCGTCGTCACACCGCTCCTGACATGAGGGGCAGCGGAGACGTTGTATAACTCTTTCAAAACCTGTACATTGTCGCAGGCAAAGCGCATCGGT
>JAGDDC010000225.1 GCA_017958245.1 Lachnospiraceae bacterium | reverse complement strand
TCGGACGTGATCATGGCCGCGGGAGCTTTCATGCAGGGATCTTCGATAGAACTCTCGGCGGACGGCCCCATAAGACCGCCCTACAGCGTGTTCTTCCAGGGCGGACTCACATGGTATCACGCCAAATACGGCATACTCATGTCTGCCCAGACGATGCTCGAAAAAGGGCTGATCAAGCTTTGATGCGCTTTGACATCGGAAAAGCGGTCAGTAACAAGAGGTTTTGAGATGGAACTTAAAATAAGTGATTTCTACTATGAGCTTCCCGAGAGGCTCATAGCGCAGAGTCCGCTAAAGGAGCGCTCTTCATCGAGGCTCATGGTCCTCGACAGGGATACGGGCGAGACGACAGACAGACATTTTTATGATATAATAGAGTATCTTGACAAGGGTGACTGCCTCGTGATCAACGACACGAAGGTGATACCCGCAAGGCTCATGGGGACGAGAGTCATAAACACGAGCGAACCCCTGCCCGCAGGTTTTTCGCACGGTGCTGAGGGTGCTGTGATAGAGCTTCTGCTGCTAAAAAGGCTCTCTGACAACGAGTGGGAGTGCCTTGCAAAACCCGGGAAGAAGGCGAGACCGGGCACGGAGATAGAGTTTGGCAACGGAGATCTGAGAGCAGTCGTAAAAGAAGTGAAGGAAGACGGAAACCGGATTGTGAAGTTCGTCTTCGACGGGATATTTGAAGAGATCCTCGACAGCCTCGGGCAAATGCCCCTCCCGCCCTATATAACACAGAAGCTCGAGGACCGCGACCGCTATCAGACGGTGTACGCGAAGCACTCGGGATCTGCTGCCGCTCCGACGGCCGGGCTTCATTTTACAAACGAACTCCTTGAAGAGATAGAGAAAAAGGGAGTGACGATAGCGAGAGTCACTCTGCACGTGGGACTTGGGACTTTCAGGCCCGTAAAAGAGACAAACATCCTTGACCATCATATGCATTCAGAGTATTATGAGATATCGGAGGAGGCCGCCGAGAAGATCAACCGAACAAAGAAGGCGGGGGGCAGGATAGTGTGTGTCGGGACTACAAGCTGCAGGACGATAGAGTCTGCAGCGGATGAGACCGGGTTTGTAAAGCCCGGGAGCGGAGATACCGAGATCTTCATATATCCCGGCTATCGCTTCAAGGTCCTGGACGAGCTGATAACAAACTTCCATCTTCCGGAGTCGACTCTCATCATGCTCGTGAGCGCGCTCGCAGGCAGGGAGAACGTCATGAAGGCGTATAAAGAGGCAGTCTCAAAAGAGTACAGGTTCTTCTCGTTCGGAGACGCAATGTTTATAAAACAGAGGAAATGATCATGTCAAAGAAGCAAAAAGAAAACACCGCAAAAGACCCCGACGTTCTGGAGTTTGAGGAGACCATAGCGCTTGAGGAAGCGGCGGAGCAGGAAACAGAGGCTAAAAAGGACTCAGAGGGCAAGAAGAAGGATAAAGAGCCCATCAACGTAAAGAAAGAGATCTTGAGCTGGGTACTGATCATAGGCATAGCTTTCGCGCTGGCCTTCATCATAACTCACTTTGTGATCATAAAGGCTGAGGTACCCACCTCGTCCATGGAAAACACGATCATGCCCGGTGACCGGCTGGTGGGAAACCGTCTGGCTTACAAATTCGGGGAGCCGCAGCGCGGGGAT
>JAGDDC010000019.1 GCA_017958245.1 Lachnospiraceae bacterium | reverse complement strand
ACCGCATTTACTATGCCCTGGGTCCCGGCGCTCGTCGTGTGTATCACCCTCCTTGAGCGCACCGCTTCAGGCACTATGGAAGACGGGGAGTTGCCGAAATCAAAGCCTTCACACATCACTCCGCCCCTCTCGCCGACAAGCAGGCATTCCGGGTCTCTTTCCCTCCACGCGAAAGCCTCCTCAAGGCTCCCCACGGGCCTTATCTCCTTGACTCCCATGTCGAAGAGATAGCACTCCAGAGAGAACGCCCTGAACACATCTATGATCACGGTGAGGCCTTCCGCCTGTTTTGCGCCGTCTATCAGGTGGTAGATGTTTATTTCCATAGACCCCCCTAAAGGATAAAAAAGTCATTTGATTCATTATACAACATATCAGCGGAAAGAAAAAGAGCCGGAATAAGCACTTGGGCTTATCCCGGCTGCACTCATTGATGAGCGGATATATCAGGAAAAATGCTTACATGATGTCGAGACTTCCGGTCGTTATGAGCCTTCCCGACTTTCTGTCAAAGAGCATCACGTTGTCGCCGTCGATCCTGATCTTCTTCTTGTCGCCGATCTTGTAGATCACGCCTCCGAAGATCACGGATGTCAGCAGGAAGTTTCCTACGGCCACCTTCACTGTCGATTCCATACCTGTGGGCATCGCACCGTATACGACTCCTTCTATTCCGTCGTCGTCGACTATGTGTATGAACTCCGGTCTCACGCCGAGCACGAAATCCTCGTTCGTGGGCTCCGCGTCCTCGAGTATCCCGAAGTCATCCTCGACAGCCTTGGGTATGTTGTACTTGAAGACCTCGTCCTTGTTGGCCTTCTCGACATACTTCTTGTCCTTTGAAAGCCTGAGTCTCTCGGACTCCTCGACTTCCTTCAGCCTGTCGCGCTCCGCGAACCATTTGCCGAGATCGAGCGATTCTTTCGCGCGGAATACGGCGTTGTGCTCTCCGAAGACCTTGAGGGAGAGTCCGCCGTCCTGTCCCTGCGTTCCCTTTCCCTCTATGAAGTTGATCGAGGGGTTGCCGACAAAGTCAGCGACAAACAGGTTGTTGGGCTTGTTGTATACCGAGAGCGGGGGCTCGTACTGCTGGAGCACTCCGTTGTTGATCAGACAGATCTTGGTCGCGAGCGTCATGGCCTCCATCTGATCGTGGGTAACGTACACGAACGTGCTCCCCGTCTCAACGTGGAGTCTCTGAAGCTCGTATCTCATCTCAAGTCTCAGCTTCGCGTCGAGGTTTGAGAGCGGCTCATCCATGAAGAGCACCGTCGGCTCGGGAGCGAGCGTACGCGCTATGGCGACACGCTGCTGCTGTCCGCCGGAGAGCTCTGCGGGATATCTGTCCATGAACATTCCGATCTTTACGATCCTTGACACTCTCCTGACTGCGAGGTCGATCTCCTCCTCGGTCATCTTGCGCTTCTCGACGATCACCTTGCCGTCCTTTACAAGCTCGAAGTTCTCGTTCAAGCTGATGCCCTTTGAGGAAAGAGCCTGCTTGTTCTTCTCGATCTTCAACTTGAGCTCGGCGATCTTTGCCTCAGCCTTCTTCCCGGCATCATTTGACGCGTTCAGATTGAGAGCAAGGAGCTTCTTTGCAGTCATCATCGATATGGTGTAGTGATCGATCAGCATGAGCTGAGCGCGGCTCACATCGATGTTTCCCTTCTTGTCCCTGCACTCCTCCACGAGGTCGGTCATCTCCTTGGGGTTTGAGAGGATCTCTGCCATCCTCGCCGCAACCTTCGAATCGTAGTCGACCTTCGCAAAATCGTCCTTTATGTTGTTCAGACCGAAGGCGATGTTCTTGTACACCGTCATGTTGGGCCAGAGGGCGTAGTTCTGAAAGAGGAAGCCTACCTTTCTCTTGTTTGCGGGAACGTTGATCCCCTTTTCGCTGTCAAATACGACCCTGTCACCGATCGTGATCCTTCCGCTCGTGGGAGTCTCAAGCCCGGCGATCATACGCAGCGTCGTGGTCTTTCCGCAGCCGGAAGGACCGAGCAGCGTTATGAAAGAGTTGTTGTCTATATCGAGGTTCAGGTTCTCGACAGCGTAGAACTTCCCCCATCTCTTTGTAACATTGGTTAATTTAATCTCAGGCATGGTTTAACCTCCGATTCCCGAATCAAGACTTGCGCCTGTAAGCTTGTTCACAAGCGTGTTGAACAGCAGGATGACTATGATGAGTATCAGGTTGATGGCGCTCGAGAAAGCGTAGAGACCCATCTCATCAAAGTAATCGAGCGTTGTCGCTACGATGAAGCCCTGAACACACAGGAGCATGAACAGCGACAGCTCTCTCAGACACGTCATGAACGGCAGCAGATAGCCGCTGATGATCGAGGATTTCTGTATGGGGATGATGATCTTGAACATTCTCTTGAACCACGGGATGTCCTGTATCACCGCCGCCTCCTCGATCTCACCCGAAAGCTGCAGCATGGAGTTCAGCGAGCTTCGGCTCGCGAAAGGTATGTATTTGACCGTACCCACTATGACAAGCAGCGTATAGGTGTTGAAAAGGTTCACTCTCTCGTTCGAGAAGAGGATGAAGAACGCGATACCTACAGCGATCGAAGGCATGAGGTAAGGCAGGAAAGCAACCGAGTTTACGTAGGTTGAAAGCTTCGCCCTCCTGTTTTTCGAGACCGCATAGCCTATGAGCGTTCCTATAGTGCCGGCGATCAGCGCACAGAGCACGGAAACGAGCAGTGTTCCGCCGAAAGCCTTCCAGATAGTCGAATTGTAGAGCACGCCCTGCTGACCGTACATGCCGTTCTCGGTGATGTTCTCACTCGTGATCCACCACTTTGTTGTGAGAAACGCGGTGTTTCCGGTCTTCAGGAAGCTGTAGTCTCCGGGGTTCGGGAGGAAGGTCTCAAACGCAAATGATATGATGGGGAATATACTCGTAAGGAAGGTCGTGATCGCAAATACCGCTCCCACGATGTATTTCCCGATCTTGCCGATGTTGATCTTCGAGATCTGTCCCGACTTTCCGGTGACTGTGGTGTAACTCTTTCTGCTCTTCAGACTCATTTGGTTCGCAAACATGATCGCGATGCCGAAGAGCATCATGATGATCGCCAGTATACTCGCCTCTCCTGTGTACTTGGAGTTCATCGAGATATACTTGGTCGAGAGTGTCGTAAGACCCAGATAATGGGGTACGGGGTAACTTCCCATCGCGCGTCCGAACACCAGAAGGATCGTCGAGAGTATAGCGGGCTTGACCATCGGAAGTGTGATCCTGAACATGGTCTTGTACTTGGGCGTATCGAGTATCGTAGCTGCCTCTTCAAGGTTTGCATCCATGTTCTTGAAGATCCCGCCTATCAGTATATACGCAAATGGCGCGTAATGGAGTCCCAGCACCAGGGCGCTTGGGAAAAGTCCCTGACACCACCAGCTCGGCATGTTTATGCCAAAGAGCCCTGCCAGCAAACCGTCCGAGGTACCGGTCACGGCGTTGCTGTTGAAGAGGTTCTGCCATACAACGGCAAGAGTCCACTGCGGCATGATGTAGGGAAAGATAAAGATGGAGCTTAAGTACTTCTTAAACTTCATGTTGGTACGCGTGACCAAGAAAGCAAAGATCCCACCGTAGAGTATCGAAATGATACATGAGAAGGTCGCAAGCAAAACAGTGTTCAAAAGCGGTGTCCACAGGTTTGCCTTCGCAAGCTTCGAGGTGAAGAGATCCGTGTAGTTGGCGAGCGTATAGCCGTCTATCTCAGAAGCCAGACCTCTCGAAATGAGGTTCTCGTCGATAGTTCCCGGATGGACTGAGATCGTATCCTTGACGATCGCTATGATCGGTGCAAATGTCGTGAACGTGAGCACGAGTCCAAAGAGAACGAGGATGACATTCTGCGGCTTTGAAAAGAAGGTTTTGATTTTATTTCTGACTATCGCGCCGGTCATTGTTTTATCCTCTCTTCAAATTTTTTACAGGGCTGTCACACATGTGGCAGCCCTATAAAATTTACTGCGGTGTCTTATTCGGGAACGTACTTGGTGAGCATCTCGATCCAGCTGCCTACTGTAAATGCTACAGATGCGCAGTACTCAGGATCCTCGAGTACGAGCTCGCCTGTTGTTGTCCACCAGTCATATCCTCTGTCGTTCTTGCAGTCATAGGTGTTGACGCCGTCTACGTAACCGCCCTGGCTGTGTCCGTAAGTTGCCTCTGTCTCAGCTGCAACCTTCGGGTTCGACGAGTAACCGCCCATATCCTTGCCCCATGCGGAGAAACCGTCAGCTGTACAGGTCATGTATGCGATGAATGCACATGCTGTCCAAGGAAGAGGTGAGTTGTCTGTTACGAAGAGGTAATGGCAGTAACCGTATCCGCCGATACCCTTGTAGCCATCCTGGTATGCAGCAACCTGGATGTTGTTTACGGAAACGTCATCCGACTCCTCTACGGAACGGAGCTTCGAGTAAACGAGAAGACCGAACTGATCTGTTGCGGACTTTGTAACAAGAGTGTTGCAGATAGGACCGTCGTCTGTCTGAGCGTTGTAGCTCTCTACCCAGAGCTTGATCCAAGCAAGTGCGTACTTGCCGTTCTCGCCGAGGCCGAGATCAGCTGCCTCAGAATCCATCTCGTTGATGACTGCCTGGAACTGTCCCTGCTTTGAAGCATCAAGTGCCTCGAAGGACTCCTTGAGCCACAGTGAGTAGTCGTCGCGTGTAAGCATGTAGAGGAAGTTCTTGCCTACGATCTCGGAGTCGATGTCCATGTAGAGACCGTGCTCACCCTCTGCCACGAAATCCCAGCAGTTTGTGTAGGTCTTGGAACCGGTGTTGTTGAACATGAAGACCTTGTTGAGTGTCTGAAGAGGAAGGTAACCAACGTAAGAATCAGCGGTCACGCCCTTTGCCTCTGCCCAATCCTTGGGGATGAAAGTATCAAGGATGCCTGTCTTTACCATCTTGGACTCGATCTGGTTACCGTCCTGGATGAGTGTCATGGCAAATGTTCCCGTGTCCTTGAGCGAATCAGCTGTGAGCTGATCGAAGATCTTGTTGTTCTTGGGCTGCTGCCACTCGAACTCCATGTTGTAGCTTGCGTCGATCGTCTGGAGGTACTCGATGAAAAGCGGAAGAGCCGATTTACCGCGGCTGGAGTTACCTACGCCGTAGAAGGTCTTGCCGTTTGACTCTTCGATAGCCTTCTTTGCAAGCTCCTCGAGCGTCATGCCCTGAGCTTCCTTGATGATCTGCTGTGTAGCTGTAAGGTTTGCGGGCTCTTCTGTCTTCGCGGGCTCATCTGCCTTTGCAGGCTCGTCAGCCTTGGGAGCCTCTGTTGCTGTCTCTGCGGGCTTGTCAGCAGGCTTCTCGCCTTCGTTGCTGCCCGAACATGCTGTGAGCAAAGTGAGGGTCATCGCAAAAACAAGTACGATACCGATCAATCTCTTGAATTTCATTTCATATCCTCCTTATAAGAAAAAGTTTATCCACGGACGCGGAAGATGAACTCCCGTCGTCCCCCTTCACGCACAAGTCTATCAGTTGTCCCGCGCAAACGATACCCGACAAATCAAACATTTGTTTAAGATTTCTGACATTCTGCCCAAAGAAATGACCACATGCGGTTACACATGTGGTCATTTTGTACATGATCCTCTTTTCAAATGATACTCTCAAACGTCACTCTGACCAAATGACCCGTCATCCTTTCGGCGTGTTCTTCTGGTACTCGGTGGGCGTGAGTCCCGTGTGCTTCTTGAAGGTTGTCGCAAAGTACGTGATGTCCTTAAACCCCACCAAAGAAGCGACCTCATAGACCTTGTTGCGCGGATCCTTAAGCAACCTCTTCGCCTCGCACATCCTGTAATCCGTGATGAAGGACGCGAGCGTCTTTCCGGTCTCCTGCTTGAAGGTCCTGCTCAAATGCCCCTCGCTAAGTCCGATCGCCTCCGCGATCATCGCCACCGAGAGGTCGTTCTTGCGGCAGTTGCTGCTTATGTACTGTGCAGCGTCCCTTATGTACACGCTCGGATCGCCGGAAAGCAGGTCGGTGAGGGCCTCATTTGCCTCGTCCCTGGGCGCGGGCGAAGCCTTGATCTTCTCCTTGACGCGCTCTATGGAGGCCTCAAGCTCACCGTCCTCGAAGGGCTTTAGCAGGTAGTCCGCTGCCACGAGCTTGATCGCGTTCTGGGCGTAGGTGAAATCGCTGTAAGCCGTGAGAAAGATCACGCTCACATCGCTCCCCCTGTCCCTGATCTGTCTCACCATCTCTATGCCGTCCATCTTGGGCATCCTGATGTCCGATATGATTATGTCCGGTCCGAACCTCTCGAAAGCCTCGATCCCCTCGATCCCGTTTGAGGCCTCTCCCACGACCGCGCAGTCAAGCGCGCCCCAGTCGACCTCCGATATGATACCTTTTCTGACGATGGTCTCGTCATCCACTCTGAGTACTTTGTACATGGTCTCCCCCTGTGATCACCGGTCGCTCTTTACGACCGGCAGCTCTATCGTGACGCAGGCTCCGCCGCCCTCTATGTTCTCGGCCTTCATGCCGTAGGGCTCGCCGTAGTGCATCCTGATGATCGTGTCGACGTTGAAGAACCCTATGTGGCCCACGAGCTGTCTTCTGTCATGGCTGTTCAAATGATCCAGCACTTCCCCGCTGATCCCGCAGCCGTCGTCCGTCACCATGACCTTTAGGAGATCCTCTCCCTCTTTTCTCGCGGTTATCTTTATGTGTCCGGTTTCCGCGTCCTCAAGCCCGTGAATGATCGAGTTCTCAACTATAGGCTGAAGTATGAGCTTGGGGACCATGAGATCCAAAAGGTCGTCCGGAACGTCGGTCTCGAAGGAGAACTTCCCCTCAAACCTGACAGTCTGTATGTCTATGTAGGATCTGCACAGCTTTAACTCGTCTTCAAGCGTCACAAACTTCTCCGGTGAGATGCTCGAGCGCAGGATCTTTGCGAGGTTCTGCGACATCGTTGCGATCTGGGTAAGGCCGTTTGCCTTTGCGACCCACTTCATGGTATCGAGCGTGTTGTACAGGAAGTGGGGGTTTAACTGTGCCTGGAGCATGGCGATGTTTGCCTCGTCAAGCTCGTGCTGTTTCCTCACCTCGTAATCCATATAACCTTTAAGCTTCCCCGTCATGCTGTTGAAGCTGTCTGAGAGAGCCTGAAACTCATCATGTCTGCTCACCTCAACGGAGACGTCTAAGTTTCCCTTCTCAAGCTGCCCTATAGCCTTCTTGAAGCTGTCGAGGGGCTTTGTGAGCTGCCTGCTCAGCACGACGGCGACTATGATGCAGAGCACGAGGCTGATGCCCGCAACCGTCAGCATGACCACGTTCATGCTCTCGGTGATGCTCTCCGAAAAGATCTCATGCTGCTTGATAACTATACTGAACCCGGTCCCTTCTACAGCTGTGGCATAGAAGTTGCTGTCCTTTTCTACCTGTGAAGGCTGCAAGCCCTCAAGCATGGCGGACCTGAGTATCTCACTCGATCTTAAGCCTGCAGTCTCCTCGTTTGAATATATCTCGTGCCAGAACTCGTCGAGGATCATGCACACGGAGCGGTTCTGCAGCTTGCCTTCCACAAGCTTCTTCATCTCGTTCTCCGAGATCTCCGTGACGAAAAACCCGCGAACCTTTCCGCTCTCCTTTATGACGCGACACGACCTTACAGCGCATGACCCCGTCTCCGAGTAATCACTTCCGTCGTATATGGTCGAATCCGGGTTTTCAAGCGACCGTTTCAGTATCCCGAAGTATACGGGCAGCGCCTGTGCCGAAGATGATCCGTTTGTCGAAAAAAGTCTCTTTCCCTCGGTCGAGTATATGGAAAAGCCTGCGCGGCTCCGAAGCTGCGAGGTCTCAGCGTACAGAGTCTGATAGACCTCTCTCTGATCGTCTAAGTCACTGCTCTCAAGCAGCAGTGAGAGTTCTGAGTTCTCGCATATCTTCGCGTCGGCTTCCTCAAGCGAGCGGATGAGCTCCGAAAAGCCGTCTGCAAGCTCGAGCAGCTGGGCGCGGGCTTCTTTTTCGTAGTCTCCCGAGATCTTTGCCTTGATCGAGCCTATCAGGAACAGGCTGCTCACGACGAGCGGCAGCAGAGACACTACCAGCAGGCTTATGAGCATTTCTCTTTTAAAAGAAGATGTGATCACTCTCTTCATCCGCTTATCCCCTGTTCCTTGTGTTTTCTATGTGTCGCCGCGTTCCTTGCTAGTCCATCAGATCCTTCCATTTCTTCAGGATCTCTCCCTGATGGGCGCTCGCCCAACCAAGGTCATAGTTCATCACATCTATCGTCTCAGGCAGCTCTCCCACTGCCACAAGTCCCTGTCCCGTAGCTGACTTCACGTCGCTCCTCACGGACCTCCTGTAGAAGTTGTCCGCGATGTACTGCTGGACGTTGCGGCTCACGACGTAGTCTATGAACTTCTTTGCGTTTCCCGGGTTCCTCGCGCCCTTTATCAGCGCGACTCCGTCCGGTATGGCGCTCGTCCCCTCCTCGGGGTACACTATCCCTATGTCGAGCCCCGAAGCCTTGTTTTTCAAGGCATATTCTTCGAGTGTGATCCCTACGAGCTTTGTGCCCGAATTCACAGCACTTATGACGTCCCCCGATCCTCCGACCGTGGTCTGCACTGCCTCCGAAAAGAGTCTCAAATTCTCGTACCTGTCTCCTTCCAGCACCTGCATGATGCTCGCGAGCGCGGTGTAGCTCGTGCCCGAGTTTCCGGGGTCCGCGAAGGCGATCTTCCCCTTCCATCTCTCGTCAAGAAGGTCTGCGAAACCCGCGGGTGCCGAAGGCCTGTATACGAGCTTGTCGTTGTAGACAATGACTATGGGGAGCGAGGAGAAGACGGTGTACATGCCCTCCTTCGAGGCGTACTCGCTCTCCAGGGCGCCTGCCTCGCTGCTCTCGTAGCTCTCGAAGCAGTCCGCAAATGCTCCGAGGCTCTCTACTCCGCCTCCAAACATCACGTCCGCCTCGTAACTTCCCGACTCCCTGAGCCTTTCAAGAAGCTCGTTCGTGCCTCCGCTCACGACCTCGACCCAGATGGATGTAGTCTTCTCAAACTCCCTTATGATGGGCTCGTACACCTCGGGTTTGTGAGAGGTAAAGACGACGAGACGGTCAGCCTCGCCGATCTTTGGTATGTTCTCATCCGCTGTCTCTCTCACGCAGCCCGAAAGCATCGCCATGAGTGTCGCTATGATGATAAAAAGTGATAAATTCTTTTTCATCTTCCCAGTCCGCTTGCAAAGCTCCGGGTGCCGGCATGCCTGTACTCAGAGCTATCGCTTATCACACAAAACCGGGCAGGCTCGGCCTGTCCGGTTAGACCCGATCGTCTGTGCGATCTTTCATGTTTCACGTTCAGTCTTCTTCAACTTCTATGTCGAGTCCCAGCTCTCCGGGCAAAAACCTCGGGCAGACGTTCTCCGTGGAAGTGATCACGGAGCCTGCGAGGAAGGAGCCCAGTTCGCAGGAATCCGCAAGGCTCTTGCCGTAGGTCAGCCCTATGGCAACGCCCGAGCAGAAAGCGTCTCCCGCTCCCGTCGTGTCCCTGACCTGAACGTTTCTTGCGGGGCTCGTGCCCCTGTTGCCGTCCTTGTCGGCATACACGGCGCCCTTGTCCCCGAGAGTCACTATCATGGAGGGGATCATAGCCCTCGTGACCTTCTCCGAGAGGATCTCGCTCATTTGCTCCGGATCCTTGTCCGTGTAATCGTCGGCAAAGAGTATGCCGGCCTCGAGCTCGTTGCATATGAAGCAGGAGAACCTCGAGATCAGATCCCTGCGGTGTGCCGCGAGCGACATGTTCGCGACCACGCCGAAGACCTGTTTGCCGTGCGCTTCCGCGAGGTTTAAGATCTTCTTTACTATGTCCTTGTCCATATCGACCTCGATCACGATCGAGTCGCATGCCCCGACTATCTCGTCGCCCTTCTCCTCAAGCACATCCATGATCTTGTCAAGATTCGGCCTCTGCGAGATAGAGCCAGCGAGATTCCCCGAGTTGTCAAAGATCGCGAGGAAGGTGCCCATGCCTCCGGGCATCCTGATTATGTAGTCTGTGTTGACCTTGTGGTTTTTGAGTTTGTTTATGACGTCCTCGCCTAAAGGCGAATCGTCCACGATGCTGAGATAAGTAGGTCTCAGCTCCATGTTCGCGATGTCCTCGACCACATTTCGGCTCACGCCGCCGTGAACGTACTCTATCCTCCCGACGTTCCTTCCGTCCGGTATGTAGGTGTCCTCGGGAAAGCCCTTTATGTCGAGGAAAGTCGCGCCTATAACCAAGATACCCATAGCCTTAATTCCTTTCATAGATTATGTCATACAGTGTCTCATACAGCGTCTTTACGTCTATCGGCTTGGTCAGATGCCCGTCCATGCCGTTGCTCAAAGATCTCTTCGTGTCCTCGTCGAAAGCGTTTGCGGTCATGGCTATGATGGGGATGGTCCTCGCGTCGTTCCTCTTTAAGTTCCTTATCTGAACGGTCGCCCCTATGCCGTCAAGCACAGGCATCCTGATGTCCATGAGGATCGCGTCGTAATACCCTTCCTTGCTCTTTGTGAACTTCTCCACCGCGACCTCGCCGTTCTCCGCGTTGTCGCACTCGAAGCCGGTCTCGCGCAGCAGGGTGTTTGCGATCTCCCTGTTGAGCTCGTTGTCCTCGACCACGAGTATCCTCTTGCCGGTGAAATCGTACTCCTCAACAGACTTTTTGCTGTTGTAGGTCTTGAGTATGCTGTCTGATATCTGCAGAGGGATCGTGAAGAAGAACTCGCTCCCCTTGCCGGGCTCGCTGTTTACCTCGAGCGCTCCTCCCATCATTGACACTATGTTCGAGCTGATCGGAAGTCCGAGTCCCGTGCCGCCGTAGCTTGCGGAGACGTTGGCGTTCGCCTGCTCGAAAGCCCTGAATATCCTCTCCTGGGCATCCTTTTCTATGCCTATGCCGGTATCCTTGATGCTGAAATAAATGTCCGCATAGCGGTTCTTTAAGACGCCGTGCTCCTTCAGGTCGTACACATCCGAGACCTGGATCACCTTGAGGGTTATCTTTCCGCCCTTCGGGGTGAACTTGAGCGCGTTGCCCACGAGGTTTACGAGTATCTGGTTCAGCTTCGTCTTGTCAGAGTAGAAGAACTTCTCCCTGTAGTCCCTCACGATCTCGAACTCTATGCCCGAGCTCTCCGCAAGAGGTGAGAAAACGTCCTCTATCTGGCTCACGACGTCGTCGAGACTCATGGCGTTCTGCGCGAGTTCAAGCTTGCCGCTCTCGATCTTCGAGATATCGAGCACGTCGTTTATGAGCGACAGCAGGAACTTCGAAGCGGAATCGATCTTCTTTAGGCACTCTAAGACCTTGTCGTCGCTCCCTATGCTCTTCTTTGCGATGTCCGTCATGCCAAGTATCGCGTTCATAGGGGTTCTGATCTCATGAGACATCTTGGAGAGGAACTCCGTCTTTGCGCGGCTCGCTATAGAAGCCTTCTCCTTCTTGACATGGGCAAAGATGATGCTCGTGAGCTCCGAGAAAGCCTTGAGCTCCGACTGCTGCCATACTCTCTCGTGGTCATCCTCCTCGTAGCAAATGATCCCGTCGAGCACCTCGTTCTCCATGCTCGGGCAGACCACGAACGAGTTTCTTCTGGTCCTCGAAATGATCTCGCCCCCGCCCGGAAAAGCTTCAAAGAACTTCTCCCTTGTGATCACGAAGGCCGAGTTTCTGTTCAGGTCGTTTAGGATGGACAGATCATCTTCGCCTTCGCGCTTTATAAAATGCGATATCTCCTTCTTCCTGATGATACCCTCGATGACATCCCACTTGTACTCGGTCGTGCACGTCAGGTAGTTCATGTCGACGTTTATGACCGCTATGGTCTCAAGCCCGAAGAGCTTGCCAATACGCTCAAGCAACAGGTTGATCGCGCTGTCCGTGTCCCTCGTCTTCTCGAGTATTGTGTGCGCGAAATAAACTATGTCGTTCTTGTAGACCGGGCTCTCCCTGATGAGCTCCTCGGTCTCCGCAGGCCTCATGAACAGGTCTTCAAGCTGCGTAGCGAGCTTCTCGACCGCGTTCGAGTAGAAGGAATAGTAGTTCTTGCCGCTCTCCTTCAGGTGCGTGATCAGCGAACTGCCGTGGGCGAGCATGACGTCGGCCGTCATCCCCGGCTCCTCCATGACTATGCCTATCGTACACGAGGGCCTGATCTCGCTGTCCTCGCCGACGTAAATGTCGTTCACTCTCTCGCAGATGGTCCTCGCAATGAAGTTCGCATACTCCGTCTCAATCTTGTTGTAGAAAAGTCCGAAGCTGTCACCGCTCAGTCTGAAGGCTATGTCGTTGCCCTTCACAAGATCCTGCAGGATCTCTGCGAACTCAACTATGACGGAATCCCCGAAGGTCCTTCCGTACTTCTCGTTGATGAGCTCCATCTCATCCATCTTTATCATGTAGAGCGCGCTCATATGCGAGTTATCGTGCTGGTTGAAATAGTTTCTCACGTACTGCTCTGCAAAGTTTCCGGAGTAGAGCCTCGTGAGCCTGTCGCGCCTTGCGTCGTCCTCGAGCTTCTCCTCTTTTTCCTTCTCATGCTGGATGCTCTTTATCTTTCCGATCATCCTGACGGGCTTCCCCTCGCGGCGCAGAACGTAGCTCTCAAGTACCACCCACAGAAGGCTCTTGCCGTTCTTTGAATCGAAGTACATCCTCGTCGTGAGCGTGCCGCCGCAGCATGACTGAAGGTAGTCGAGGAATGAGGTCACGAACTCCTCGGACACTATCTGTCCGCTCTTCACCTTCTCAATGTAGTTGTATATGTACTGCGGTTTGCTCTTCGATACGGAGGGATCGAGTATCGACCCGTAGCGTATGCCTATGTTGTTCTCTATATCGTACTCGCAAATGATGTCGCTCGAGTTGAGCATTGCCAGACGGTAACGCTCTCTCTCCTGCTCCATGTCCGCCTGGAGCTTCTTCCTGACGGTACAGTTACGGAACTCAAGCTGGATGATCTCCTCGTTGTCCATGTTTCTGGTCCTTCTGAAGAACGAGTGTATCCAGATGACATCACCCTTCCTGTTGTGGACCCTGTGCTCGAGCCTCAGGCCATCGCCGTAGAGGAAGAGGTTGTTCAGCTTCTCCCTGAGCTGTTCAAAGTCTTCTCTTACGCACACCGCAAGAAAGCTCGATCCGTTGTCGCGCTCAAACTCGTTGCGCGTGTACCCGAGTATCTGATAGGCGCAGCGGTTCCCGCGCTTGATGGTCAGCAGGTCGTCGTCTTTTAACTGGAAGATGCCTGTCTCAAGCGTGTCATATATCTTCTGCAGGGTGTTGGCCTGCTTCTCGATCGTTTTCTTGTTGGAGAAAGCTTCTGATTTGTCGGACAGGATGATGGCACAGCGGTCATCTCCTATTGAATAGCACAGCAAATGAATGTGCTTGTTGACTCTTGGCCTGTACGAGCTGTACTCGCGCACCATGCCCGTGGAGACTACTTCAGAGCACAGTTCGAGAAGAGTCCTCGGCTTCTCGGGGAAG
The DNA here is from genome assembly GCA_017958245.1 of Lachnospiraceae bacterium. The sequence goes on along the minus strand of JAGDDC010000019.1, from coordinate 753 downwards.
AGCTCGTAGTACTCCGTGTTTATCATGACGTTATAGTTGAGGTTTTCAAGCCTTGCGGCTTCGGCGTTGAGGTACTCCGTAAAAAGGTCGTAGGGTGCTCCCGACTTGTCCCTCATGATGCTTACGATAATGAAGCCAACCGGCATCTTATCGAGCACGTTTGTGGTCATAGTGTCTTCGGAACTCATAAAATCTCTCCATTTAAGCACTTTACATATAAAATCATCTTATTATACCACAAGGGATTTTTGCAATCAACATTTTTTACGTCTACCACACTTTTTGTGAACAAACCACTACTGTTTGTGTACTTGTCGCGTCAACTTTTCTTTGCAGCCATATCCTTGGTCACGATCACGTCAACGCCCGTGCCCGCAACATCTCTAAGGACCACATCTCCTATGTGAACGGGTGCTTTCACCGTCACCCTGTCGATCTCCTTCATGCAGTCAAGCACGCTCCCCTTGGGAACGTCCGTTGCAGTCTTTACGGAAACCACGGGAAGTTCACCTCCCTCGACCTTCACAGTGGATGTCACTGTCCTCTTCGGATCCGTCACCTCGGATCTTGCGTAGGCATCCCCGCGCTTGCAGGTATTGCCCGTGACGGAGACTATGTTGTCACCGTCCATCTCAACCTTCACCTGACACCCCATGGGACATCTTATGCATGTAAGTTCGACTGTCTTCATATCTGCTACTCACTTTCAAGTTTTATCACAAGCGTATCGGATCCTTTTTCGAGCATCTCCTT
>JAGDDC010000224.1 GCA_017958245.1 Lachnospiraceae bacterium | reverse complement strand
TTCATTTTCTGAGAGAAGAGAAGAAGTTTGAGGACATCTCGCAGCTTCGGGAACAGATAGCCGCGGATGAAAAGGCCGCTTTTGAGTGGAGCAGAGGAAAGGAACAGCCATGAAGCTATATTTTTATTACGGCGCGATGGGCGCCAGCAAGACCGCAAATGCGCTTATGACGCGTTTCAACTTTGAGGACAAGGGCAAGAAGGTCGCCATGATGAAGCCGAGCATCGACACCAGGGACGGCGCGAACATAATCAGGTCGCGCGCGGGTCTCGAGGCCGAGGCGACGCTCATAAAGCCCGGCGAGATGGTGAGGGACGTGCTGCCTTACTCGCCGACGTATTACGACAACATCATAGTCGATGAGTGCCAGTTCCTCACAAAAGCCCAGGTTGACGAGCTCAGGGAGATCGTGGACGCGGGCACCATGGTCATGTGCTACGGGCTGAGGGCTGATTTCAGGAGCGAGCTCTTCGAGGGCTCAAAGAGGCTGCTCGAGGTTGCGGACACGATCAGGGAGATCGTGACCATGTGCCAGTGCGGGCGCAAGGCTATCATGAACGCAAGGTTCGTGGACGGCAAGGTGGTATACGACGGGGACCAGATCCTCATCGGGGCGGACGAACACTACGTTGCCATGTGCCACAGATGTTATATGAGAGGCGTCGTCAGAAAACCGTGAGCACTTGTTTGACAAACAATTTATGCATATTTATAATTAAAACTGAATGGAGATGTTACAATGAAAGCTTATTCCGTAAATGAACTGAGAAGGATGTTCCTCGACTTTTTTGAATCCAAGGGACATCTCAAGATGAACAGCTTTTCGCTGGTTCCCAAGGGAGACAAGAGCCTCCTGCTGATCAACGCGGGCATGGCACCCTTAAAGCCTTATTTCACAGGTCAGGAGATCCCTCCCAGACGCAGGGTCTGCACCTGTCAGAAGTGCATAAGGACCAACGACATAGAGAACGTCGGCAAGACGGCGAGACATCTCACCTTCTTTGAGATGCTCGGAAACTTTTCATTCGGTGATTATTTCAAGCACGAGGCTATAGCATGGAGCTGGGAGTTTCTGACCAAGGTGGTCGGACTCGACGAGAACAGGCTCTATCCCTCGATCTACCTCGACGACGACGAGGCTTTTGACATATGGAACAATGAGATAGGTGTAGCGAAGGAGCGCATCTTCAGGTTCGGCAAGGAAGACAACTTCTGGGAGCACGGGGCAGGTCCCTGCGGTCCCTGTTCGGAGATATATTATGACCGCGGCGAGAAGTACGGCTGCGGAAAAGAGACATGTACGGTGGGCTGTGACTGCGACAGATACATAGAGGTCTGGAACAACGTGTTCACGCAGTTCAACGGCGACGGCAAGGGCGGATACACGGAGCTCGAGCACAAGAACATCGACACGGGCATGGGCCTTGAGAGGCTTGCGGTGGTATGTCAGGACGTGGACACTGTCTTTGACGTGGACACCATGAAGGCTCTCCGCGATATGGTCTGCTCGATAGCGGGAGTTCAGTATGGGAGCGATCCGAAGAAGGACGTATCCATAAGGCTGATCACCGATCACATCCGCTCCGTGACATTCATGACATCGGACGGCATCACACCCTCGAACGAGGGAAGAGGATATGTCTTAAGAAGGCTCTTAAGACGCGCCGCAAGGCACGGAAGGCTGCTCGGGATTCAGGGCAAGTTCCTCTCGAAGCTCTGCGCGACCGTCATAAACGACGCGAAGGACGGATATCCCGAGCTTGAGGAGAAGAAGGACTATATTTTCACCATCATAGACAACGAGGAAGACAAGTTCAACAAGACCATAGACCAGGGTCTCGAGATCCTCAGCTCGATGGAGGAGGAGATGGCTGCCTCCGGCAGCACGGTGCTCGGCGGAGAGAACGCTTTCAAGCTCTACGACACCTACGGCTTCCCCTACGACCTGACTGTGGAGATCCTCGCCGACAAGGGCTACTCGGTGGACGAGGACGGCTACAAGGCAGCCATGGAGGAGCAGAAGAGAAAGGCCAGAGCGTCGAGGAAGACGACCAACTACATGGGCGCGGACGCGACGGTATACGATCTGATAGATCCCGCCATAACCTCGGAGTTTGTCGGATACGGCGAGCTCGAGTGCGATTCCGACATACAGGTGCTCACCAGTGAGACAGCTGTAGTAAACGAGCTCAAGGAGGGCGAGGTCGGCACGATCATCACAAAGCAGACACCCTTCTACGCTACGATGGGCGGCCAGGTCGCTGACACGGGACGCATATTCATCGAGGCCGAGGGCGAGATGGAAGCTGAGTTTGAGGTGGCCGACACTATCAAGCTCAAGGGCGGAAGGATAGGACATGTCGGCACTGTGACCGGCGGTTCCTTCAAGGTCGGCGACAGCGTGACACTCAAGGTTGACGCGGACAACAGGGCGAAGACCTGCAAGAACCACTCCGCTACCCACCTTCTTCAGAAGGCTTTGAGGACGGTGCTCGGAACTCATGTTGAACAGAAGGGTTCGCTTGTGGACGGCGAGAAGCTCAGGTTTGACTTCTCTCATTTCCAGGCGATGACAAAAGAAGAGATTGCAAAGGTCGAGGAGATCGTAAACGAGAAGATCGACGAGGACATCACCGTAAAGACCGAGGAGATGAGCCTCGACGAAGCCAGGAAGACGGGCGCCATGGCGCTGTTTGGCGAGAAGTACGGCGAGACCGTGCGCGTGGTCAATATGGGTGACTACAGCATAGAGCTCTGCGGCGGTACTCACGTGAAGAACACAGGCTCCATAGGAAGCTTCAAGATCCTGAGCGAGGGCGGTATCGCAGCCGGAACGCGCCGTATCGAGGCGGTTACCTCAAAGGGCGTGCTCGACTACTACAGGAAGGTCGAGGAAGAGCTCGCGCGCGCTGCTCTTGCTGCAAAGACAGAGCCCGACAAGCTTGAGAAGAGGATCGAGAACCTCGTTGCCGAGGTGAAGACTCTCACGGCTGAGAACGAGAAGCTCAAGGGCAAGCTCGCCGGATCATCGATGGGCGATATACTCGACAAGGCAGAGGACAAGGACGGCATCAAGATCCTTGCAGCAAAGATCGCGGACGTTGACATGAACGGGCTCCGCACCTTGGGCGACAAGATCAAGGAGAAGCTCGGAGAGTGCGCTATACTTCTCGCTTCATCATTTGAGGGCAAGGTATGCCTCGTGGCTATGGCCACGGACGAGGCCGTGAAGAAGGGCGCTCACGCAGGCAACCTGATCAGGGAAGTTGCCGCGATCGTCGGCGGTGGCGGCGGCGGAAAGCCGAACATGGCTCAGGCCGGAGGAAAGGATCCGAAGGCTATAGACGAAGCTGTAGCAAAGGCATTTGACATATTGAGGGCGTGATCTATCAGTCGGAGAGGGGACGCGCATGACCGAAAAAAACATTATTGTCAAGATTGTTGAGATCCTGGACCGCAAGGAGAACGTGCGGGCGGACATGTCAGTCCTGCTCGACGAGCTCTACAAGGAGGGCGGTCTGAGGAGGGTTGCGCTCTTTGAGGCCGACTACAGCCGCTATATATGCAGCAGGTTTTTTGACTGGAAGAAGAAGGCAGGCGGAACGGGAAGCTCCCTGTTCCAGTCGCCTTCAAGGATACTCGCGGGGAAGGACATGATCCTCTCGAGGCAGGACGCAAGACTCATGAGGGAGACGCTCTCGGGGAGGAACTATATACTCCTAAACGAGAACACCGACACGAGGATCAGGAACCTCTTCCTCGGGATAGTGGGCGATTTCAGCGTCAATTCGATCATAGCTCCTCTTGTATCGGGAGGCGTTCAGGTCGGTTTCATGCTCTTTGACGAGGGCGGCGGACCCGAGCCTTCGACGGAGGGGATCGATTTCTACATCATAGTTTCAAAGATAGTGGGCGCTTACTACAACAGCCAGCGCTCCAATGCCGAGAACAAGATGAAGTCGGAGTTCCTCTCAAGGATGTCCCACGAGATCAGGACTCCCATGAACGCGATCATAGGCATGACGGACATCGCGATCAGGAAGCTCGACGACATAGACAGGGTATCGGACTGCCTGTCAAAGATCAGCACGTCCACACACTACCTCTTGAATCTCATCAACGAGATACTCGACATGTCAAAGATCGAGAGCGGTAAGATGGAGCTCGGCCTCGACAGGTTCAGGATGGACAGCGTGCTCGACGGGATCGAGACGCTCCTCACGCCTCAGGCGAAGGAGAAAGGCATCAACTTAAAGACCATAAGAGAGTACAGGGATGCATGGCTGGTAGGCGATGAGCTCAAGGTCAGCCAGATACTCATAAATCTTGTCGGGAACGCGCTCAAGTTCACACCGAGCGGCGGCAAGATCATAGTGAGAGTCGAGGAGATGCTCTCGGAGGACGATTGCATAGTTTTGAGATTCCTTGTGAAGGACACGGGTATCGGCATCGCGCCCAAGGACATAGGAAGGATCTTCAGGGCGTTCGAGCAGGCGGACAGCCACACCTCCGGGATGTACGGGGGCACGGGGCTCGGGCTTTCCATAAGCTACGGGCTCGTGAAGCTGATGGGAGGCGAACTCCTTGTCACAAGCACTGTAGGCAAGGGCTCGGATTTCTACTTCACCCTCTCATTCAAGCAGGCTGACGAGGACAAGGCGCAAAACCAGGAGAACGGACTGGAAGCCGAGGAGGACCGCGGAGAAGAGTACAGGTTCGACGGCATGAGAGTCCTCATAGTCGAGGACAACGAGCTCAACGCGGAGATCGCGGAGACGGTGCTCGACATGGCGGGCTTCACGACGGAGACCGCACAGGACGGCAAGGCGGCGGTGGAGAAGTTCACCTCGAACCCCGACGGTTACTACGATGTCATACTCATGGACATCAGGATGCCCGTGATGGACGGACTGGAGGCTACGAGGCTCATAAGGAGCTCGGGACTCCCTTACTCCGACAAGGTGCCGATCATAGCGATGACTGCCAACGCCTTCGACGAGGACATGAAGAAATCGCTAAAGAGCGGTATGGACGGGCATTTGTCAAAGCCCGTCGACACTCAGAAGCTTTTTGAGGAAATCACCAGAGTCCTGTCCTACAGAAGCGGAAACGGAGAGACCACAAGTGAAGGAAAGGCTTGATGTTCTGATCGTAAACAGGAGACTCGCGGATTCCAGGGAGAAGGCAAAGGCCCTCATCATGGAAGGCCTCGTCTTTGTGGACGGGGAGCGTGAGGACAAGCCGGGCTCCATGTTTAAGGAAGACGTAAACATAGAGCTTCGGGGCGTGCAGATGAAGTACGTGAGCCGCGGCGGCTACAAGCTTGAGAAGGCGATCGAAGCGCACTCTCTGGACCTGAAGGACAAGGTGTGCATGGACGTCGGATCATCGACCGGAGGCTTCACGGACTGTATGCTCCAAAACGGGGCGAGCAAAGTCTACGCGATAGACGTGGGCACGAACCAGCTAGCATGGAAGCTTCGGAACGACCCGAGGGTCGTGTCGATGGAAAAGACAAACGTCAGATATGTGACTCCGGGCGATATAGGGGAGAGCGTTGATATTGTGTCGATCGACGTTGCTTTCATCTCACTGACCAAGGTGCTCGGGCCCGTAAAGGATCTCATGAAGGACGGCGCGGAGGCCGTGTGCCTGATCAAGCCCCAGTTTGAGGCGGGCAGGGAGAAGGTCGGAAAGAAGGGCGTCGTGAGAGATCCGAAGGTCCATGAGGAGGTCATAGAGACCGTCTCCTGCTTTGCGGGAAGCCTCGGGTTTGAGATGCTCGACCTTGACTTTTCGCCGATAAAGGGACCCGAGGGCAACATCGAGTATCTGATGCACATAAAAAAAAGCGGAGACGCGCAGAGACCGGGGTTTGAGGGCGACACCATAAAAGAGGTCGTAAGCCTCGCCCACGAAGAACTGAAAGCGTGAGATCATATGGACAGCTTTTGCATTATTTCAAACAGAACAAGGGCGGCCTGCATGAAACAGGCGGACGTTTTAAAGGAATTCCTTGAATCGGCGGGAAAGAAGTGTCACATAGCGGAGGAATCATTTGACGATCCTTTCTACAGGCACACGAACGCCTCCCTGATACCGGAGGACACCGACTGCGCCATAGTGCTCGGCGGGGACGGGACCATGCTCCACGCTGCCCATGACCTGTGCGAGAGGGGGATCCCGGTTCTCGGGATCAACATGGGGACCTTCGGGTTCCTTGCGCAGACCGAAGTCTCTGGACTTGAGAGCGCGCTGAAGACTCTGATTGACGGCAATTACAGCATCGAGAAGCGTCTCATGCTCTCCGCGGACATATGCTGCGGCGGAAACAGGAAGAGCGCTCTCGCCGTAAATGATGTTGTCGTCACAAAGAGCAGGGGCTCGAGGATGATAGCGCTCGGCGTCTTTGTAAATGATGATCTGGTGGGTGAATACTTCGGAGACGGCGTCATAGTCTCAACGCCCACGG
>JAGDDC010000223.1 GCA_017958245.1 Lachnospiraceae bacterium | reverse complement strand
AGTTCCATCTTCTCTTCCCTTACATATTTTTTGAAGTAATTCCTTTGATACGTTTCCGGTCATCCTCCGGAGTCCCCAACGCCCATTCATCCATATCCCTGATTCTGGTCATTTACTCAGGAATCTCAGCACCGAGTCGTCTACATCCTCCACCTTTGCGAATCCTGCGCTGCTCATGATAAACCGAAGCTCGCTTGCGATCTTTGCTATGAATCTCTTTACGCCCTCTACTCCCTCTTTCTCGAGAGAGGGGAGCATCGAACGTCCGACTGCCGCGCCGTCTGCGCCGAGCGCTAGTGCTTTGAAGACATCAGCACCGGAGGCGATACCGCAATCGACAATGATCTTCACATCCTTGCCAGCAAGAGCTTTCTTAATGTCCGGAAGTACCATCATGGGCGGCACGGCGTAAGGCACGCGGCCATGATGGTGGCTCACGATTATCGCTTTTGCTCCGAGCTTCGCACTCTGCACCGCGGCCGCGCCGCTCAGCACGCCCTTGATGTCAAACGGCAGCTTCGTGCTTTCGATGTACGAGCGGATCATGTCCGAGGTCTGGAACGTCATGTCTTCACCGATGACATTGTCATAGCCGTTGCTTCCGAATATGTGGTCGATATCCATGCCCACGGCAAATGCGCCGGCTGCTTCCGCATATGCGAACTGGTCCCTGACCTTGCCGTTGTCCGCGTAGGGCTTAACGATCCTGACTGTTTTAGCTCCTGTATCGACGATCTTTTGGAAGAGATCGTTCTCCATCATGCCGCAGAAATTGAGGATGTTGCACTCCTTCGCAGCGACCGAATACTCCTCGAGGCCCGTGAGTTCGCGACCCGCGTACTGCATGAGATGCGAGAATGCCGGCGTCATGACGGGGCACGAGAACTTCTCGCCGAAAAACTCGGTCGTGAGGTCGGCCGCCACGGAATCGATGTAACGGGACTCGATAAGGATGGAGTCCATGTACTTACGTGTGATGATATTTGCGTCGGATAATGTCGTGTATTCCATGTGTGTCTCCTGTTCTATGTGTGAGCATCACTCTTGCCCTGCGAACACCGTCGTTTTCAGCGACTCGAGCGGAGTCTTTGTTTCCATGCCGAAATGCATATGGTTGAAGTACTCGATGAGCAGTGCCATGTCCTCTTCGAGGACCGCGTGTCCCTCTTTATGAAAATGTGCCACCAGATGGTCGCCGAGGCCTGCTGCCACATAGGCGTTATCAGCTTTTTTAAAGCACTCCCACATCGACGGTGCGTTCACCCAGTCTTCGCTCATGCAGGCCGCGATGACGAACGTGTATCTGTCCTTGCCCATCGCCATGATAAGAAGGTTTTCCTGGTCGAAAGGGATCTGCGACGGATCCTTATATGCGAGAAATCTGTCGTTGAACCAGCCCCTCTCCGCATCGGACTGCAGGCAGTCGAGCGGCTCGTTCTTTGTGTACGTGTATTCCTTCGGTCCCCCGATACTCGAAAAGTCGTAGGTCTTCCCTTCAGAAAAGTAATTGTATAAAGCGAGTCCACCCGCTCCCGAGCATGCCGGGATGCTCATGCGGAAGCGCCTGTCAAAGGCTCCGCAGACCGCAGTGGCCTTCCCCCAGCGCGACACGCCGGTGACCATCGCCGCATCAGGGTCGAGGTTAAATTCCTGAGCAAGACCTCCGCGCAGATGACATAAGCCTGTTTGAGGGCCGTTCTCACCCCGCATCCCATCTAAGCCGCTTTGAGGGCCGTTTTCGCCCAGCACCGCGTCGAGGATTTTAGAAGCTCCCCATGCCCACGCCATCAGGACGCCCGTTTGCTCCGCAGGATCGCTCGTATAGGGGTAAAGGTCGTAGAATGCTCCTTTTCTGTTTATGTCATCCGAGGCGATCTCCCGCGTGTCCATCACAAGGAGCGCGTAGCCCTTTGAGAGCGCATATTCGACAGGAAAGATGGGATGCATGCAGACTATGAAAGGAGACCCTTTCGGATATGTCGGCGGGTCATTCGCGGTCACAGGCTCCGTACCCGATTCTGCGCCCGACACGACAGGATCTGCCTTGTTTTCAGAACCCGGGGTAGCGGGAGCGGCCTTCTTTTCAGCGCCCGGAGCTTTGAGACCGGCCTTTTCTTTCGGCAGAAAAGCGTGGAAAACAAAAGAAGCCTTGCGTCCCTTTGCTTCCACATTGACCCTGACAAGCTCGCCTCCGCGTACCTCAAAAAAGAAGGGCGGCTTCTCCTCGTTCTCCGGAGCCTTGTCCGGTCCGAGGAGCTCATACGTCACCTTTTCGCCCTCGCGCCAGACGCCGTACATATTTTCTTCATAATGCTTTCTCAGTTCTTCTCTGTTCATACAACACCTGTCAATTCCGATTTTCCGTTATACCGGCTTGTAGCACAGTCCCCGCGCCCGAAATGCTCTTTGTAAGCGATATTGATTTTCGTCTATGTACCGCCGCGTGATATCAGACGATCGCTACAACCTCTCCGATGTACATGTCATGAGGTGCGTCCTTCGAATAGAACGTATCCCTGATCTCTGCGGTCATGTTGGCGGGATCGAGTTTCTGCATAAAGAGTTTTTTGCATATAAGCGTTACTTCCGCTTCTTCAAATGTCACCGAATTCTCGACTGCTTTAGGTGTAAGGCCCGATGCGTTCATCTTGTCCATGTCGCGTCCCGACTTTGAACCGAGCACGCCGAGCTCTTTCTTATACTGCTCGGGGAAGAAGCTGACGGTGAAGTACTCCTCGCGGTCCATAAACTCGTGTGTGTAACGCGATGTTCTGACATAAACGGTAGCAACCGGCCTGCTCCAAAGCGTTCCGAGCCCGCCCCAGCTCACCGTCATGGTGTTGAAGCTGTCCTTGTTTCCTGCGGTGAGCAGCGCCCACTGCTTGTCAAATTTAGTAAAGATGTCTGCAGTAAAATTCATGATTTTCCTCCTTAACGGTTTTGCCTCTGTTTCCACATCCGATACATCATCGGGCGCGCATTTTTCGCTGATCATTCTCTCAATTCGTGACCGTCTAGTATAATATCCGCGACCTCGCACCTCGTCACCGAGATGAGATCCTGCGGCGACAGTTCGATCTGGAAGCCGACTTTTCCGGCACTCACGAACATCTTCTCAAAAGTAGCGGCAGTCTCATGAACGAACGTCCTGAACTGCTTTTTCATGCCGATCGGCGAGCAGCCTCCGTGCACATAACCGGTAAGGCCGAGAAGATCTTTCTGCTTGATCATCTCGATGGACTTCTCGCCGGAAGCCTTGGCCGCCTTTTTGAGATTGAGCTCACCTTTCACCGGAACCACGAACACATAGTACGCTCCCGTCTTCCCCTGCGTCACGAGGGTCTTGAAGACCCTCTCCGGATCCTCGCCGAGGATCCCAGCGATCTGCTCACCCGTGAGTGTGGGATCCGCTTCATACGAGTGAGCCTCGTACGGGATCTTCTTCCCGTCGAGGACTCGCATGACATTTGTTT
>JAGDDC010000222.1 GCA_017958245.1 Lachnospiraceae bacterium | reverse complement strand
TTCTCATACCGCTCTCTGCAGCGGCAAGCCGCGGTGACCAGATCGTCAACGCGGAGGCCTTCGAGAGAGAGGGATACAGTTACGTGCTCCACGAGGAAGACGTCACCAACGAGTCGCTCCTCGACGCGGTAAATGAAGTGTACGCGTCGCGCGAGAAGTATATCAGCGCCATGGAGAAGAGCTCTCACAAGGATTCGACTCAGATCATCATGAATCTGATCGAAAGCCTTATCAAATGATCTGATCGGAGTGAAAAATATGAGGAGTTTTCTGGTTTGTTTTGTGCTGTTCGGGTTTCTGATCGTATCGCTTCCGCTGTACCTGATCACGCTCGTCATCAAACTGTTCAGCAAGCATGCCTGCGCGAGGATCTCCCAGGCTATCATAAGACCGGTCTTCAGGGCCATACTTTTCGTGGCAGGAGCGAAGATCAGGGTCGAGGGACTTGAGAACATACCGAGGGATCGAGCCGTGCTCTTTGCGGGCAACCACAGAAGCTACTCCGACATCGCACTCGGATATCTCACACTTCCCGTTCTCACCGGGTTCCTCGCGAAGAAGGAGATCAAGAAGGTCCCCGGTCTCTCGTGGTGGATGAGGAACACCAACTGTCTCTTCCTTGACAGGAAGGACGTGCGCAAGGACCTGAAGATCATACTTCAGGCAGCAGACCTCGTTAAAGAGGGGTATTCCATGTTCGTCATGCCCGAGGGCACAAGAAACCACGGCGAGGAGCTGCTCCCCTTCAAGGACGGGTGCTTCAAGGTTGCCGAGAGAGCGAACTGTCCCGTCATCCCTGTCGCGATCCTGGGCACGGATGAGCTCTATGAGCTGCACAGGCCTCACGTCAGATCGGCCAGGATCGCCATGCACTACGGAGAGCCCATATATCTCGATCAAATGGACCGCGAGGAGCGCAAGAAGATTGGCCTCATAGTGCGCGAGCGCCTGACGAAGATGCTCGAGGAGGACAAATACCTCATCGAAAAAGCATAAGAACAGGAAGCCTTGTTTTTTAAATCCAAAGATGCTACAATACACCTTGCGTGTCAGAAACAGAAAAGTGTTTAGGAGGAAGTTATGCCAACCGGATTGTTAGTTATGCTGATCATACTGGGCGTCCTGCTCGTGGGACTGATCGTCCTGGGCATCGTGGGAAGAAGGATGCAGAAGAAGCAGGAGGCTTCGCAGGAACAGATAAGGGCAACAGCCCAGACGGTTTCGATGCTCGTCATAGATAAAAAGAGGATGCGTCTTAAAGACGCGGGATTCCCGCAGGTAGTCATAGATCAGACGCCCAAGTATCTCAGAAGGGCAAATGTTCCCGTCGTAAAGGCGAAGATCGGACCCAAGGTCGCTTCCCTGATGTGCGACGAGAAGATCTTCGATTCCATCCCGATCAAGCGTGAGTGCAAGGTTTTGATGAACGGTATCTATATCATCGATATCAAGAGCGCGCGCGGCGGACTCGACACTCCGCCCCCCAAGAAGGGTTTTTTCGGAGGCATCCGCAGAAGGCTTCTCAGCAAGAAGTCAAAGCTCGAACAGGAGCAGGAGCAGGCTCGCAAGGCTGCGAAAAAGACAGACAAATAGGCAAAGAAAAAGGACGGGTCAACCGTCCTTTTTTTGTGATAAGTATATGCTCTGCAAAGAGCTTTAGTGAACCGTCAGTTCCGCTCGACCGGGATCTCCGCCCCGTCGCGAAAGAGCTTGCGGATCCTCTTCTCAACCTGTGTGCGGGGGAGCATGATCGTATGCCCGCAGCCCTCACACTGCATCCTGAAATCTATGCCCACCCTCAGGAGCTTCCACTCGTAACTCCCGCATGGATGCGGCTTCTTCATCCTGACGATGTCGTTCAACCTGAGATCCATCTTTAGTTCTTACCCTTAAATCTTCGCGAAGACCTGAAGCGCGTTGTCCTTCACGAGGACTTCGCAATGCTCCTCAAAGTAAGAGAGTCTCGCGTAGTTTACACGTTCCATCGTGCCGTACTCCGACAGGATGTTGCATACCTTGTTGAAATCAACGGGCGAGTGCTTCGAGATCGAGAGGGTCAGATAGTACTTCGACTCCTTCGGATCCTTGAAAATGCTGTTCTTTCCGTTGTAGAAAGGAACAAGGACTTTTGCCAGTTCGCTCACCGTATCGAGAGAGTTGAAGGAGTAGACACGGCTCAAAGCCTCGATGATGGAGCTTACGTTGAGAGCTTCCTTTTCCTCTTCGGGTATGTCTCCCTTCAAGGCTTCTCCGATGAGCTCGGTAATGTGGTCGAAGCAGCTCAATATCTCGTCCGCGTAGGGGTTCTCCTCGACTTCGGTAAAGCTTCCGTCCTCCTCGTCGGGGTCCTCCGTGAAGCTGGAGAATCTGGTGTCCAGCTCGTCGGGATCTTCTATCTTTGTGACTACAAGTACAAGACAGTCCGGTGAGACGGGGATTGCTTCGATCATGAGGGGAACGTTCTCTGCGTCAAAGTCGAGCTCTCCTTTCGCCTGAGCGATCATTTCCTGAAAAAGAGCCTTCGTTTTTTCGCTGCCGTAGGTCAGCTCGCTGAGTTTGAGCTGTCTCTTGGCAAGATCTTCCCTGCTAAGCTTGCAGCGGATCTGGTTTTCGTTAAGCTTTTCAATCTTCATGATGTCACACCTCCTTGTCTTTAGATTCCTTTAGTATCAATCCTCCTGCGGAAGCTTGATAGATACTAAATATATCGGTATAGCAAGTATAAAAGATTACAGTGGTCAAGTCAACATGGAAAATGACCTTCAAAAGGGTCAGATCAGCGAGTTTAAGCGGTTTTCGGGACATTTTTTCAAAAAAAGCTGTGAAATATCTACAAAAAATTCATAAACTTTCATTAAATATTACGGACAACTTTTGCTTGAACAGACGATTTGTATAGATTATAATATAGACAGTTCCGTATTTGAGTGATTTTAACAAACTAACACGAAAGGAGGCGCAAAACAGTCAACTTGCCCCGGATCATCGGTCCGTCGGCTTTCCGAACATCCGTACACAGGGTTTTACCCCGATCTTTGATCACATCAATTTTGAGAAACTGTGTTTTGTCAACAATGATACCCGATGAACATCACAGCCGGAGCGGGACTCCGGCGGCATATGCGGAGCGCTATTTTTCGGAGGGGAGGTGTTGTGCCGCTTTGGCGGACCCGGATAATTTGTTTGCATTGAAACTCTATTGACAACAGCAAAAAATGTCCCGACAAGGATCTGAGACACATACCACATGAAGCGCATCAAGTCAGAGTCCCGGGCATTGTAACCAACCTTGTTCATTAACTGCCGGGAGACCGGCAGTTTTTTGCGAACAGCCGTACGGAAGGTTTTGTTGCCCGATGACAACTGCCAAAGATGCGATTTTTTCTTTGGTGTGTTATCATTGGTAGTGGAGGAAGAAGAGAAAAGAACAAAACGGGAGGAGAACAATGGTATTTATCATTATCGGGAGTGTGATCGTTTTTTTGTGCGCAGTGGTGCTTTTTATGATCATGCCGGGACATGGGTGCAAAGCAGAAAAAAAGGTGTTCGATCATTTGAACATAGCACACCGCGGCCTTCACACAGCTGACAAAAAGACGCCGGAAAACTCGCTGGCCGCTTTTTCTGCGGCAGCGGAGGCGGGTTATGGGATCGAGATGGACATCCAGTTTACGAAGGACAAGCAGATAGTCGTCTTTCACGACGACACGCTCGACAGGGTCTGTGGCGTTCCCGGGCGCGTTGACAACTACACCTATGAGGAGCTTGAGGGATTCAGGCTTGAGGGGACGCAGGAGAAGATCCCGCTGTTCACCGACTTTTTGAGCCTTGTGGACGGGAGAGTCCCGCTGCTCATCGAGCTCAAACACGGCAAGGACAACACTCTTCTTTGCGAGAGGGCCATGGAGGTCCTCAGGGACTACAAGGGAGATTTTTGCATAGAGAGCTTCAATCCTTTTATCGTGGGGTGGTTCAAAAAGCATGAGCCCCGGATCCTGAGAGGACAGCTTTCTGCACCGAAGAAGGAATTTGTGGGTACCGTTCCCGCCTGGCAGGGCTTTATGCTCTCGCACCTCCTCACAAACGTGATAGCGAGACCGCACTTTGTGGCATACAACAAGGAGAAGCACTCAATCCTTGCCAAGCTCTGTGACAAGCTTGGCGCCATGCGCTTTGTCTGGACCGTTCGCGGTGAGGACGACCACAAAGATCTGGAAAAGAGAAACGACGCGATGATATTTGAACTGTACAGACCATCTGTGCGCTACTGAGCACGTGACATACGGGGCGTTACAGCTTCATGCAGGATGAGTTGTTTTGCAACACTCTATAAAAGAGATAACCGAAAAGGGGCTGTCGTGCAGGCAGCCCCCTTTTCATTTGGATCTGATGGAATATGAGTTCTCGGTTATATAAAGGGATTCAAAAACATTGTACTGTTTGATCACACCGATGGGCTGGCCATACTCGTCCGTGAAATTGGATTCGATATCATCTTTGAATGTGTAATCACGTGTACATTCCCTATAGCCGGGGACCGTAATGGTTCCGACAAAATGGTCATCTCTCAGCATGTATTTGTAATATGTGCCGGAAATCTTTACAACTACGGGTTCCTGCGTATTTTCCTCGACACAAGGTATCTCAAGCTGTATGTCGGTTTCTTTTGCAGAAAGAAAGAAGAATAGCAGGAAAGCAGCGAGCACGAGCAATACAACGCCTATCCCTGCCTTTAAAAGCAATGCTCTTCGTGAACCGGTATTTGAGATAATGATCGCCTCCTCGTCTTGGTTTTTGATCCCTCTGTCATTATAACTCCCGACAGACAGAAAAGGGAACATGAAAAACAGTTTTTTACATTTTTCGTGCCGGCGGAGCAAGAAGATCGTTCATATCCCATTTAATAGGAAATACTGCTTGATACCGCAGAAGAAATTTGGTATCATGTATCGCATGTAGAACAAGAAAGAGGCACAGGAAAGAGGTACGGGAAATGGCAACAGAGAAAAAAGCAGTTGAACAGATCACTTCAATGGAGGAAGATTTCGCCCAGTGGTATACTGACACGGTCATCAAGGCCGAGCTCATAGACTATTCGAGCGTAAAGGGATGCATGATCATCAAGCCCGCGGGCTACGCGATCGGGGAGCTCATCCAGAAGCAGCTTGACGAGAGGTTCAAGAAAACGGGCGTTGAGAACGTATATATGCCCATGTTCATCCCCGAGAGTCTCCTCGAGAAGGAGAAGGATCACGTCGAGGGATTCGCACCCGAGGTTGCATGGGTTACGCAGGGAGGGCTTGAGCCGCTTCAGGAGAGACTGTGCGTCCGCCCCACTTCGGAGACGCTCTTCTGCGATTTCTATGCAAATCTCATACAGTCCTACAGAGATCTGCCCAAGCTATACAACCAGTGGTGCAGCGTAGTTCGCTGGGAGAAGACCACCAGACCGTTCCTGCGCTCGAGAGAGTTTCTGTGGCAGGAAGGTCACACCGCTCACGCCACTGCAGAGGAGGCCGAGGAGCGCACGCTTCAAATGCTCAACCTGTACGGAGACTTCTGCGAGGAAGTGCTCGCGATGCCGGTCATAAGAGGACGCAAGACCGACAAAGAGAAGTTTGCGGGAGCAGAGGCGACTTATACGATCGAAGCCCTGATGCATGACGGCAAGGCCCTCCAGTCGGGGACGAGCCACAATTTCGGCGACGGATTTGCAAAAGCGTTTGACATACAATATACAGACCGCGACAACACCCTGAGGTATGTTCACCAGACCTCGTGGGGCATGACGACCAGACTCATTGGAGCGATCATCATGGTCCACGGCGATGACTCGGGACTCAAGCTTCCTCCCAGGGTAGCGCCTGTGCAGGCATGCATAACTCCTATCGCTCAGAACAAGGAGGGAGTCCTCGAGAAGGCGCGTGAAGTCTACGACAGGATCGCTGCGGCAGGGATCAGGGTCAAGCTCGATGATTCGGAGAAGAGACCGGGATTCAAGTTCGCAGAGCAGGAGATGAGAGGCATCCCCGTGAGGATCGAACTCGGACCGAAGGATATAGAGGCAGGTCAGGCAATCCTTGCAAGGAGAGATACGGGAGAGAAGATGACCGTATCACTCGACGGGATAGAGAAGACGGTCGCAGACCTTCTTGAGACCATCCAGAAGGATATGCTGGAGAGGGCGAGAAAACACCTTGAGGCCCACACATATTCCGCAAAGAACTGGGATGAGTTTGCGAAGTTCATGAACGAGAACAGCGGCTTTGTGAAGGCGATGTGGTGCGGCGACGTGGAGTGCGAGAACAAGATCAAGGAAGAGTTTGCCGCAACCTCGCGCTGTATGCCGTTTAAGCAGGAGAAGCTCGCAGACACCTGCGTATGCTGCGGAAAACCCGCAAAGGCTCTCGTATACTGGGGCAGAGCATACTGATCGGGAATCGGCGGGACACCGCTCAGCTTGAGAAGGAGCACAGAGAAGCCTTCTCGGGAAAGGAAGAGAGATGGAAGGACGAAATCTTACACTGTTGACGGATTTTTACGAACTGACCATGATGCAGGGGTATTTCTACAACGGTAGTGAGAACAGAAGGGTCGTCTTCGACGTTTTTTACAGGGAGAACCCTTCGGGCGGCGGCTATGCGATATGCTGCGGCCTTGAGCAGGCTATAGAATATGTCAAGAACCTGCATTTTACATACGACGACATCGAATACTTAAGGAGCCTGAACGTCTTCGGAGAAGAGTTCCTGCGTTACCTTGCGGGATTCTCGTTCACCGGGGACATATATGCCATCCCTGAGGGAAGCGTTGTCTTCCCCATGGAGCCTTTGGTCAAGGTGGTGGCTCCCATCATAGAGGCCCAGCTCGTTGAGACTGCGCTTCTCACGATCATCAACCACCAAAGCCTTATAGCGACGAAGGCTTCGCGCGTGTGCTATGCAGCGCGGGGAGAAGCTGTCATGGAGTTCGGACTGAGGCGCGCCCAGGGGCCGGATGCCGGCATCTACGGGGCAAGGGCAGCTGTGATAGGCGGATGTGCCGGCACAAGCAACGTCCTATGCGCGAAGGCGTTCGATCTGCCTGCGCTGGGTACCCACGCGCACAGCTGGATCATGAGCTTCGAGGACGAGCTGACCGCTTTCCGTACTTATGCAAAGCTATATCCCGACAACATAACGCTGCTTGTCGACACCTATGACACTTTGAGGTCCGGCGTGCCAAACGCCATAACAGTGTTTTTAGAGCTTAAGAAGGACGGGAAGCTGCCGAAGCGCTACGGTATAAGGCTGGACAGCGGAGACCTCGCTTACCTGTCAAAGCGTGCAAGAAGGCAGCTTGATGATGCCGGGCTGTATGACGCCGGGATCTGCGCATCGAGCGATCTCGACGAATACCTGATCAACTCCCTGAAGCTGCAGGGAGCGGCGATCAGCTCCTGGGGAGTCGGGACGAGCCTCATAACTTCGAAGGACTGTCCCGCATTTGGCGGAGTATACAAGCTCGCTGCCATCGAGAAGAACGGAGAGTTCGTTCCGAAGATCAAGCTGTCGGAGAACCCCGTGAAGATCACGAACCCCGGCAACAAGACGGTGTTCAGACTATATGAGAAGGCCACAGGCAAGATCAAGGCCGATCTGATCAGCGTCGCGGACGAGGTGATCGACGAGGACAAGCCTTTGTTGATCTTCAACCCCGTCTCGACATGGAAGAAGACCTACCTAAAGCCCGGGACCTTCACCGTGAGAGAGATGCTAAAGCCCGTGTTTGTCGAGGGCAAATGCGTATACACATCACCGACTGTCATGGAGATCAGAGAGTATTGCAAGCACGAGCTCGACACGCTATGGGAGGAGACGAGACGTTTTGCGAACCCTCACGAGGTCTTTGTCGACCTGTCACAGAAGCTCTATGATATCAAGCAGGAGCTCTTAAACAGCATACATGAAGAGACCAAACTGGATTGAGATACAGATAATCTTCGCCGGTGCCACAGGCAGGGCGTGTCACCGGACCATCGCGCAGAAGCCGCGATAAGAAGCACTGCCTTGCGGCAAGGTATGGATCATGAGAGAATATACACCTGAAACTATCGAAAAGAAATGGCAAAAATACTGGGAGGAGCACGAGACCTTCAAGACTGACATATGGGATTTTTCCAAGCCCAAGTTCTACGCGCTCGATATGTTCCCCTACCCCTCGGGAGTCGGGATCCACGCGGGCCATCCCGAGGGATACACCGCGACGGACATCAGTTCCAGAATGAAGAGGATGCAGGGATACAACGTTCTTCATCCCATGGGATACGATTCCTTCGGACTTCCCGCGGAGCAGTACGCGGTCACCACGGGAAACCACCCGAACAAGTTCACGCAGGAGAACATCAAATCTTTCTCCGCACAGCTCAAAGAGCTCGGGTTTGACTACGACTGGTCGAGATGCATCGCGACCTCGGATCCCGAGTATTATCACTGGACACAGTGGATCTTCAAGCAGCTCTACAAGGACGGATATGCACAGTACATCGACATGCCCGTCAACTGGTGCGAGGAGCTCGGTACCGTTCTCTCAAACGACGAGGTCATCGACGGCAAGTCGGAGCGAGGCGGTTATCCCGTTGTAAGAAAGAACATGAAGCAGTGGGTCATCAACCAGCCCGCATTTGCGGAAAAGCTGCTTGAGGGACTTGACGAGATAGACTGGCCCGAGTCGACCAAGGACATGCAGAGACACTGGATCGGCAGATCGGAAGGTGTCGAGGTGAAGTTTCAGATCGTGGGCGGAGGCGAGTTCTCGATCTTCACGACCTGTATCGAGACCATCTACGGCATCACCTTCATGGTACTCGCTCCCGACGGACAGCTCGTACAGGATCTCATGCCCAGGATCAAGAACCAGGATGAGGTCAAAGCTTATATCGAGGAGACCAAGAAGAAGAACGACATGGACCGCACCGAGCTCAACAAGGGCAAGACCGGCTGCCGTCTCGAGGGAGTCAAATGCATCAACCCCGTCAACGGGAAAGAGGCAGAGCTCTTCATCGGTGACTTCGTTCTCGCAAACTACGGAACCGGTGCTGTCATGGCAGTTCCTTCGCACGATCAGCGTGACTTTGAATACGCCGTGGCTCACAATATCGAGATGCTCCAGGTCATCGACGGAAACGACAAGGTCGGACACATCGATGTATCCGGGCAGGCTCTCGAGAAGGGCGACTATCTCGGAAAGGGCTACAAGCTCGTCAACTCCGAGGAGTTCACGGGCATGACCGTAGAGGAGGCCAAGGAGGCCATCACGGTGAAGCTCGAGAAGATGGGCGTCGCAAAGAGGACGGTCAATTATCATTTTCGTGAGTGGATCTTTGCGAGACAGCGCTACTGGGGCGAGCCCGTGCCGATCGTTCACACGGAGGACGGACAGATCCACGTGCTCGACGACGACGAGCTTCCGCTCGTTCTCCCCGAGCTCGAGGACTACAAGGGCAGGAACGGCAAGGCTCCTCTTGAGAACGCGACAGAGTGGAAGCGATACGACAGAAACGGCATAAAGGGCACGAGGGAGACCTCGACCATGCCCGGTTCCGCAGGTTCGAGCTGGTACTTCCTCAGATATATCGATCCTCACAACGACGAGAAATTCGCGGATTACGAGCTTTTGAAGCACTGGATGCCCGTCGATCTCTACATCGGAGGTCCGGAGCATGCCGTGGGACACCTTATTTACTCGAGGATCTGGAACCGCTATCTCTACGACAAGGGCCTCTCCCCTGTCAAGGAGCCCTTCAAGAAGCTCGTTCACCAAGGCATGATCCTCGGCGAGAACGGCATCAAGATGGGCAAGCGCTTCCCCGAGTTCGTGGTCAATCCCTCGGATATCGTAAAAGAATTCGGCGCCGACACCTTGAGGCTCTATGAGATGTTCATGGGCCCGCTCGAGGTTTCAAAGCCCTGGAGCAAGCAGGGCGTTGAGGGTGCGAGGAGATTCTTAAACCGTGTGTGGACCTTCTTTACAAATGAGGAGAACATCACGGACGGTTCCGACGATACGCTCAGGAAGGTCTACCACCAGACTGTCAAGAAGGTTACGGGGGACTTCGAGACTCTCGGCTTCAACACCGCTATCAGTCAGCTCATGATCTTTGTAAATGCGGCTTACAAGGCAGGAAAGTGCCCGAAAGAGTATGCTGAGGGCTTCATAAAGATGCTCTCGTGCATTTGCCCTCACATCGGTGAGGAGATCTGGGAGATCTTCGGTCACAATGACACGATCGCCTACGAGAAATGGCCCGAGTACAACGAGGAGTTCATAAAGGAAGACACGATAGAGATCGCTGTTCAGATCAACGGCAAGGTGAAGGCAACCGTTGAGATCGGTGTCGAGGAGAGCGAGGACTCCGTGAAGGCCAAGGTCTGGGAGAACGACAACATAAAGAGACTCACAGAGGGCAAGACGGTCGTAAAGGAGATCTACGTAAAGGGAAGGATCTACACGATCGTAGTGAAATAAGAGTATGAAGAAGACGTCTCCCGGGGCTTAAAGGCTCCGGGAAGGCGTGGACTTGAAAGGAAGATGGTTTTATGGAAAAGCTGGTTACGGTAAGAGAGCTGTTTCGCGACAGAGGCAGCTATATCGGGAAGAAGATCGCGGTTGGCGGCTGGGTCAGGAGCGTCAGGGATTCCAAGACATTTGGATTCATCGTGCTCCACGACGGCACGTTCTTCGAGACTTTGCAGGTGGTGTTTCATGATGTGATGCCCAACTTTGAGGAGATATCTAAGCTCAACGTCGGCGCAGCGATCATCGTCCGCGGCGAGCTCGTCGCCACACCCGAGGCAAAGCAGCCCTTTGAGATACAGGCTGAGAGCATAGAGGTGGAGGGTGCATCGACTCCCGACTATCCGATGCAGAAGAAGCGTCATTCGCTTGAGTTCTTGAGGACCATGACTCATTTGCGGGCAAGGACGAACACGTTCCAGGCAGTCTTCAGGGTGAGATCGCTCATAGCGCACGCCATACACTGCTTCTTCCAGGAGCGCGACTTCGTGTACGTACACACGCCGCTGATCACGAGCAGCGACTGCGAGGGCGCGGGAGAGATGTTCCAGGTGACGACCCTCGATCTCGATGAGATCCCGAGGACAAAAGAGGGAGCGATCGACTATTCACAGGATTTCTTCGGCAAGAAGACAAGCCTCACCGTGAGCGGACAGTTAAACGGCGAGACCTATGCGATGGCTTTTCGCAACATTTACACGTTCGGACCGACCTTCCGTGCGGAGAACTCGAACACCAC